>JAUXCH010000462.1 GCA_030618975.1 Planctomycetia bacterium | reverse complement strand
GAGCTTCGTCCCCTTGGGTGCCCCGAGCGCCAGGGGGCGGCAACCGAGAGACGTACGAAGCCCTGACGGTGCCGAGGGACACGACCGGCTCCCGATGCAGAGCCTGGAAGTGGAATCTCCAGGGCGAGATCTGCGATCGACAGGGACTCACCGTCACGGTGGCCCATTACCCTCCCGGGGCCTCCAAGTGGAATCCCATCGAGCACCGGCTGTTCAGCGAGATCAGCAAGAATTGGAAAGGGTGCCCCCTGGACAGCTACGACACGATTCTACGCCATGCGCGCACCACGCGAACATGCACAGGCCTACGTGTCCGGGCTCAACTCCGGCGCCGCATGTTCCCCAAGGGCGTCAAGATCACAGATGCGGAGATGAAGTCGCTCTCCCTGACTCGCGATGCAGACCTGCCCGCGTGGAACTACACCCTCACTCCCCGCAACTAAAAAACGCCTCGGCGTCAGAAGTCGGTTGGATGTCGTAAGTGGCGTCGCGTGAGGGGTTTGCACGTCTGGCCGTAGTCCTCGGGTTGCCAGTCGTGAGGTCGTGACTCCTTGGGAAGTGTCGAATTCGTGTGTTTAGGAGTGGATCGGGCACCTGCATGTGGCATCATTGGGACCACCTGGGAGTTGATGGTCCTAACCTTGTCATGGAGGCCCCGCCCATGCCGACCCTTTCGCCCACCCAGCGCCTCTCCCGCCTCTTCCGGCGCACGCCCGTCGTGGACATGACGGCGCTCGAGCGCACCCTCCCAGGCCGCTCACGCCGCAGTCTCTTCCGCGACCTCCAACGCCTCGACTACCTCGCCAGCTACAGCCACGCCGGGCGCTTCTACGCCCTCAGGGAACAGGTGCCCTTCGATCCAGACGGCCTCTGGATCCACCAGGGAATCGGGTTCTCCGTCCGCGGCACGCTCAAGGCCACGAGCGCACACTTCGTCGACGTGTCCGAGGAGGGGAGAACCCACGGGGAACTCGAGCGACGTCTCCACGTCCGGGTCCAGAACACGCTGCTCGGTCTGGTGAACGAGGGACGGATCGATCGCGAGAACGTGGGCCCCGTCTACCTCTACGTGAGCGTCGACGTCCAACATGCCAAGGCCCAGATCGAGAGCAGGCTGCTCCTCCTCGCCGCACAGGCCCCGACCCACGTGCGACTCCCGGACACGCTCGTCGTCGAGATCCTGATCGAGATCATCCGCGGGTCGAAGAAGCACCCGACCTCGGCCACGAACCTCGCTCGGCGTCTCATGGCCCGCGGCGTCCAGGTGACGGCCGAGCAGGTGAAGGAGGTCCTCGTCGAGCACGGGATCGGAAAAAAAGGGCGACACTCTCATTCTCGGTACTCGCGGCGCTGAGACAGCGCCTGCAGTTCATCCAGTCAAGACTCCGCCAGGGGGGCCTCGACACGCGAGGCGTGGAGGTTTCGGCCTCCTCCCAGGAAGGTCCATGCCCCTTCTGCGACGGTCCCATGGACGTGGAGAAGACACGTCTACGCCGCGTGGCCACCCTGGCCCATGGAGACGTAGCGGCCCGCGAAACCTTCCGCGTGTGCCGAGCGAGGTGCACGTACCAGGACGGAACCCTTGTGCGCCAGCGCAGCGGGCAACTCGCCTCGCTGGTGCCGCGGGGCGAGGTGTTCGGCTACGACATGATCGTCCACGTCGGTCTCCAGCGCTTCCTCTTCCACCGGCAACGTGAGGAGATCCAAGAGGAGCTCGAGGCGAAGTACGGCATTGCCATCTCGACCGGCTCGATCAGCACCCTGGTGAGACGTTTCCTGCACTTCCTCGAAGCGCTCCATCTGGTGCGGGCTCCCGCGCTCCGGGAGGCGCTCCAATCCGACGGGGGATGGCCGCTGCACGTGGACGCCACGGGCGAGGGCGGACGCGGCACGCTGCTCGTCCTCTTCGCCGGCTGGAACCATTGGGTCCTGGGAGCCTCCAAGATCCCCACGGAGCGAGCCGATTCCATCCTGCCCTGCATGAACGAGGTCGCCGACCGCTTCGGCAACCCCTGCTCCGTGATGCGTGACCTCGGCCGTGCCATGCGCGTTGCGGTGGCGGCGTTCATCAGCGGCCGGGAAGACGACATCGTCGAACTCTCCTGTCATCTGCACTTCCTCAAGGACGTGGGAAAGGACCTGCTCGATGCCGGCTACGGTGTACTGAGAACGATGCTCCGCCGGGCGAACGTGAGGGCTCGTCTCGGATTCCTCGCCCGGGAGCTGGGGCACCAACTCGGTACCGACATCGCCCGGGTACGCCTGTCTCTCCCCGGCTGGCTCAAGCCCCAAGAGGATGGCCGCCCTCTGCCCCGGGGGGCCGCCGGCCTCGCCACCGTACGCCTCCTCACCCAGTGGGTGTTCGACTTCCATGAAGACAGCGTCTACCGGACCTACCCCTTCGACCGTCCCTGGCTCGACCTCCATGACCGCTGCCTTCAAGCGCACCAGGTCGTGAACGACTACCTCCGCCACCCTCCCGAGGACCCGGCCGTAGCACGCTCCCTCAGACGCCTGCACCGGACCCTGGACGCGGTCGCCTCGAGCGAGGACCTCAAGCCGGTGGTCGCCTCCCTCCGAATGCGCACCGCACTCCACGGCGAGCTCCGCGACACGCTCCGATACCCTCCCGCCGACCCGAAGCAGCCAGGCCGAAGCGCCTCCGATCCCCACGTCGACTCGAAAGAAGAGCTCGACGAGATCCACAGGGAACTCGACGCGTATGAGACGCTGCTACGCAAGCGCCGTTCTGAGGAGGAATGCGACGAGGATCAGGGCGAGGCCATCGACCTCGTCCTCGACCACCTTGAGCGACACGGCAAGTCCCTCTTCGGCCACGCCATCGTGCTGCCCCCTGAGGCGGGGGGAGGGACGCGCCTCGTCGCGCGTACGAACAATTTGTCAGAGGGTTTTTTCCACGTCTTCAAGCAAGGCGAGCGTCGCCGAAGCGGTCGGAAGGTGCTCACCCAGGACTTCGAGTGCCTGCCCGCCGCCGCCGCCCTGACGCCCAACCTCCGCAAAGCTGACTACGTTTCCATCCTCTGTGGTTCGCTCGAAGGCCTGCCCGCGGCCTTCGCCGCGCTCGACGCCGAACGCCTCTCTGCCCTCCGCGACGGCCAGTCGGGGGATCTGCCCGCCCCAACCGCTCGGCGCTCGCTCATCGAGAGCGCCTCGATTCCGGCAGCGGATCGTCGACTCGTCCGATCCGAGGCCCTGAATCGGCGCATCCGAATCGCCGGCCGGAGTTGACCCCGGAAAGCCGCTGGAATGGCATGATCGGGCTCGACCCAACCGACTTCTGACGCCGAGGAGTTTTCGGCATTGGGGTTCCCAGCCCGCTTCCGCACCTGCAGATCGTGCCTCGAGTGCTCCGTGACCCTTCCGTGCGGGGTCGGCAAGCGCTACGATTCCGTGCGGCGGTCCCCCGCTTCTCCCGATTTCTCCCGACGTCGTGGGTGCGAGCGCCCGAAGGAGGCCCACCGGCGTGCGCGAGGCGGGCCACCCTGGGCGGGGGGGCTGCCCGTGCCCCCCTGGTCACGGCCGAGCGCAGGAGGATGCCGACCGATGCGACTCCGAGAGCGACCCCATGCGAGTTCGTGAGATCGCGCGTGCTGCGCAGGGCCCCGCCACCACCGCGTACGTGACGCGGGTCGTGCAGGCAGGTGGGTCCGCGATTCGCTGCGTCGAGGCGCGCCCCCATGAATGCCCCCATGAATCATGAATGCCCCCATGAGTAGCGACACCGCGCGCCGACGCATCCCGACGCATGCGTGGATCTGGGCCGGCGCCCTGCTCCTGGGGCTCGCCCTGCTCCTGTTCCTGGCCCACCTGCGTCCGCTGGCGCCATGGCGCATCACCCTCCTGACCGGGCCCGAGGGGGGCTCGTACCACGCCCACGGTCTGCGGTACGCCGCCGCGCTGAAGCGTCACGGCATCACGGCCGATGTCGTGGTCACGCAGGGCGCGCTCGACAACCTGAAGCGTCTGATCGGGAGTGAGGTCTCAGACGTCGTCGCGTTCGCGCAGTCCGGCATCGAACGGGAGCTCGGCGACACCCCCGGGCTGGACGAGCTGGTATCGCTGGGCAGTCTCGAGTTCGAGCCGCTCTGGCTCTTCGTCCTCGAGGGCACGGAGGCGCATCGGATCGCAGACCTCGCAGGGCGCTCCGTCGCGGTCGGCCCGAAGGGCAGCGGTTCGCGCGCGATCGCGGAGACGCTCTTCGAGGAGAACGGCATCGCCGACCGGGTGAACACCGCGCCCTTCGATCACCTCGAGGACCGGGACGCTGCGCAGGCGCTGCGGTCGAAGACCGTGGACGCCGTGTTCGTGGTCGGCGGCGTGCGGACGCCGCGTATCGCCGCGTTGCTCGACGCGGACGGGATCCGACCTGCGGCGTTCCCGCGTGCGCCGACGTATGCCGCCCTGATGCCGTCGCTCGCGAGCTTCGAGATCCTGCCGGGGACGTTCGATCTCGCGGAGAATCGACCGCCCACGAAGCTCCCCCTCATCGCGGCGACCACGAACCTGGTCGCGCGAGAGGACCTGCACGGCGCAGTCGTCCGGGTCCTGCTGGACACCGCGCGAGACGTCCACGCACGCCCGACGCTGGAGGCGCCCACCGGGCGCTTCCCCTCCAAGGACTTCGTTTCCCTGCCGCTTGCCCCCCGGGCGCGGAAGTTCTACGAAGAAGGCCCGACCTGGGCGAGCCGCATCCTGCCGTACCGGGCGGCTGCCGTCGTGGACCAGATCGTGTTCGT
>JAUXCH010000214.1 GCA_030618975.1 Planctomycetia bacterium | reverse complement strand
GAGATGTAGGGCGACCGAACGGGCCGGCCGTGCTCGTCGACGAGCCGGCCCGAGAACGGGACGCCGGGCTTCACGAGCAGCACGACGTCGGTCTGGCCGGACTTCACGGTCAGGGGTTCCCCCACGGGGATGAAGCCGGACGTCGAGCCTCCGGCCTGGACGTAGAAGTCGAACTTCCCGAGGCCCTCGAGCGCGAAGCGCCCGCTGGAATCGACGTGGGCAAACCCGCTGCGGCCCTCCGAATCCAGGGGTTCACGCACCGCGTGCGCACGGACGGACATGCCCGTCGCCGGTGCGCCGCTCTCGTCCACCACGCGCCCGGTGATCCTCCCAGCGTCCGCCAGGGTGACGACGAGCGCTTCCTCGGAGGGGACCACGCCCTCGATCGTCTGGGGCATGCGACCGGGGAACGAGCCGACCTGGACGGTGTAGGTCGTGAAGGGATCGAGCGGCGGCGTGTGGAAGCGCCCTTCGTCGTCAACCCGCAGGATCACCGCCTCCTGTCCGCCGGGGGGGGAGCCCGCAGGGCGAACCTGGACGAATCCCCGGCCGCTGACCTCCTTGCCCTCCCCGTCCACGAGCCTTCCGTGGACCGCCATGCCGTCAAGGAGCGTGACCTCGAGATCGACCGTCCCGGACACGACCGCGCACACGTAGGTGGTCCGAGGCCCGCGGAGCACACGCGCGCCCTTCCGACGAATGGGATCGAACGACAGCGCGTACGTTCCGCGCACGAGCCCGGAGAGCCTGAACCTGCCTTCGAACGTGGACGCTGCGAAGTAGTACTGCCCGTAGATCTTCTGGCCCTCGTCGGTCAGGCCCAGCGCCTCCACCCGGACGGCCGACGTGATCGGGCTCCCGCTCTCGTCCACGAGCGTGCCCGCGATGATCTCGCCCCGCACGAGGCGGACCTCCACGTCGTCCCGCCCCGTTTCCACGGGCCCGACTCGGACCGGGACGAACTCGGTGGTGGGATTCTCTACGGCGCGGTTTCGAAAACCGAAGGTGATGAGGTAGCCACCGGGCGGCAACCCCTCGAAGACGAAGCGTCCCTCGGCATCGGTCTCGGCCTGCGTGGCGTGACCGAGGACCGGAGACTCCTCCGGCCGCGCGATCAACGGGATGCCGGCCACCGGAAGCCGGGGATCCTCGGCGAAGACGCGGCCCGACAGCGTGACGGTAGCCTGCAGGGCGATGGAGAGCGGCTCGTGGCCCGCGGGCACCTCGAGCCGCTGTTCGACGAATCCCGGGGCGGAGATACGAAGCGCGTACGCGCCCTCCGGCAGGTCATCGATCCGGAACCACCTGTGGGAGTCGGCGCCCCAGTGCTTGGGAAACCCGCCGCCCCCGAGCGGCTTGCCCTCTACTTCGAGCCTGTCGAAGACGAGAGTGACCCCCTGGATGGGCGTCGCCTCCGGACCGAGGATCCGGCCGGCGATGCGACCGGGCGCGCGCTTCGGCCCCCCGTACACGTCGTGCTGCGCCGTGCTCGAGGACGTTGGCATCCCCTCGCCCGAGCCCGACCTGGTCGCTCCCTCGTCGCGGCGACCCTTGAGGATCGGCGCGACGTCGTCCACGGTCCTGCCGCTCTCGACGTGCCCGAGGACCGTTTCGTCCTCCGCCTCGTACGAGTCGGTCTCCGACCGCGTCGGACCGAGGAACGCCCACGTCGCGAGGGCGGCGACCAGGACTCCACCCGCCACCACGGCCACCTTGCTTCCCATGACCCCACCTCCGATCACCGTGGCCGCCGTTCCTGTCGAGATCCCGAGTGCCTTGTCGGGCCATGCGATCGGCGCGAGGACCGCCATCCACGCGTCCCGACGGCCCCCCTGCTCGCCGTCGAGCTGTTTTCGGAGCCGAGCAAGCCCGCGCTTCAGACGCGTGCGCACGGTCTCGACGGGGACGTCGAGAAGTCGCGCGACCTCCGCAACCGGGTGACCGCCGACGTAGCGCAGCACCAGCGCAGCGCGGTACGGTTCATCGAGTGCGAGCACCGCGTCGGTGACGCGCCCCTGCATCTCGGTCTCGGCGATGAGGTCGTCGGCAGGTCCGCTGCGGCGCGGCGCCGGTTGCCCGGCCTCGTAGTGTGCGCGCCGGCCGGCTGCGCGCGAGCCGTCGATCGCCTTGCGGCGCAGCACGGTCGCGAGCCAGCCGCGCAGCGATCCGCGGCTCTTCGGCGGTCGCTCCAGCGCGGCGAGCCAGACCTCCTGCATGAGGTCGTCCGCAGTCTGGCAATCTCCGATCAACGCACGCGCAAGGCGCCGGAGCCATGCCCGATGCGCGAGCAGCTCGTCGATGGGCACCGGGGCGGCGGTCGATTCCACGTCCACATCATAGGAACGTCGGCCGCCGGCGCGGGGGGGTCAGGCAAATGGCCCCACAGGGGGGGCGACTCCGGGTCGGGGGGCAGGGCCAGGGTAGGGAAGGCTCCGATACCGCTACTCGAAGCGGGAAACTGGTACCGGGTACCAGTTTCCCGCACTGACGACTTCGGGGTCGAGTTCGACGCCTCTCGCGGGCCTCCGGCCGCGACGACCCGTCAGTCGGCCTTCGCCGGCACGATCTCGTAGGCGGTGTCGTCCAGCACGAACAGGACCTGCTCGCCGAGCGCCAGGTACTTCGCGACGTTCTTGCCCTTCGCCAGCAGCTCGGTCCACGCGTCGGAGAACGCCTCGACCTTGACCGTCTCGGCCTTACCGTCGTAGACCGTGTCGACCCAACGACCGTCCGGGGCGCGGAGGAAGGTCTTGTCGGCGACGGCCTTCACCTTCGCCTTCACGGCCCCGAGGCCGTAGGCGTCGTCGGCGTCGTCCTCGCCGCCGGCCGACTTCCCCTCCTTGAGCTTCTTGATCTCCTCGGAGTCGCGCGCCTCGCGTTCGGGCGCCGGCGGCGACGTGGGCGAGGTGGCCGGCGCGGACGCGCCCGAGTCGCCGGGCGCGCTCTCGTCGGGCCGCGGGAGCACGAAGCCCCCGCGCGTGGAGCCCCCCCCACCCGACTGGGGCTCGCGAAGCCGGCGGCGCAGGGCGTCCGCCGCGCGCTCCAACTGCCGACCCGCGGCCGTGATGGTCCGACCGGCCAGCTCGCTCTCCTCGACGACGAGCCCGGCCGTGTAGGGCGTGACGATCCCGTAGCGGACCGCCAGGCGGACGATCTCGTCGACCAGCTCCTCGTCCTCGCCGTTCAGGCGGATCGCGTCCAGCAGGAAGCCCACCTTCCGGTGCGCCCAGAGACGGGGCAGGTACGCGGCGGACTCGCCGTTCGAGAACGTGGCCTCGTACACGTGGACCACCTCGCGACCGGCGAGCTTGCCCTTCAGGCGGATCACGCGATCACCGGCCTGGGCGTAGCGGCCCATGACCACGACCTGGCCGCCGGCGAAGAGATCCGAGAACGATTGCGGGTAGACGTCGTGGATCCCGGAGCCGAACTCGACCTGCACGTCGCTCATCACGGGCTGGCTCACCTTCCGGAAGAAGCGGCTGGTCACGACCTCGATGTCCTCGCGGGGCATCACGTAGTCGCGGGTCGCCTTCGTCACGTCCGCGATCCGGTCGAGGAACCTCACGTCCAGGTCGAAGCCGACACCGAACGTGAAGATCCGCGCGCCCGAGGTGTTCTGCTTCTTCACCAGCTGCACGAGCACCGCTGGATCGCGGGTGCCGATCGTCGGACGGCCGTCCGTGATGAAGACGATCATGAACAACCGGTCCGTCGACATCTTCAGCGCCTCGGTCAGCGCTCCCTCGATGTTGGTGCCGCCCTGCGCCTTGAGGGCCGCGATCCACTTCGATGCGGCGTCCTTGATCTCGCCGGTCGCCTCCACGAGGCCGTCACGGAACGGCCGGACGGCGCCGGAGAACGCCACGATGTTGAAGCGGTCGCCCGGATTCAGGACGCGCACGCCGTACTCGAGCGCCTTCCTCGCCTGGCCGATCTTGTCGTCGTGCACCATGGACCCGCTCGTGTCGATCACGTACACGACGTCCTTCGGCATCAGGCGATCGGCGGCCACGTCGTTCGACGGCGCGAAGACGGCCAGGAACGTGCCGTCCTCGCCCGCCGCCTTGTGGCTCAGGAACGAGAAGCCGACGTCCTCGGGACTCCGTCCGACGTAGAGCAGGAAGTCGTGCTCCTGCCGCTTGCCCGCACGCTCGTAGGAGACGTGCGCCTTGCGGTTTCCGTCGCGGACCACCGCGACGTCGTGCGACGGGCTGTAGATCGCCTTCACGTCCACGTCGCTCTCGACCTGCAGGCTGACCAGCGCATTCTCGACGGGCTGGCCGTGCAGGCGGTCGGTGGCGAGCGGGTAGCGAAACTCGATCGTGCCGTCGTTCTCGGGCAGGATCTGCTGGAAGGAGAGCCGGATCGTCAGGTCCTGGTACGGCAGGATCGGGAACACGCGCGCCTTGAACAGGCCGCGCCCCAGGTACTCGAGCAGCCCCGGGTCCTTTCGCCGCCGGACGATGTCCGTGTAGATCCTGCGAGCCTGCTCGGCCTCCATGATCTCCCCCTGGACCAGCTTGCCGCCCATCGTCATGGCGAACCTGGCGACCGTGGCCCCCTCGGGCAGCGGGAACAGGTACGTCCCCTCGAGCTGCCGGCCGGAGTCGTTGTGGAAGACCTGTTCCACGGTCACGTCCGCCACGCGGCCCCGGATCGTCCCCTCGACCCGGTGGTCCTTCAGACGGACGGGATTCCGGGTGGGCCGCGGCGGGACGGGCGTGGGCCGCAAGGGGGGCCGCCGGGTGACGACCACGACGTCGCCGTCGACCAGGATGATCCCGTGGGCGAGCGCGGGGCACGCCACGGCGGCGAGCGAGGCGAGGACGGCGAGGAAGGCGGCGGGAGCGAGGAACGGGCGCATGGGGAGGCCTCCGGCTGTGGCCCCATTGGACGAGCCCGGGAGGGCTCGGTTCCCGGCCCCCCGGTGCGAGGAACGGTGCCGGGGTCGCTTGGTGGACAAGGGGGCCCGGATACAGTCTCCCCTCGCCCCCGAGCGGCCACGCGGGCCCTTGGCGAGGGGGTTCCACCTCGAGGGAGATCACGCCATGAGCGGCGCCAACCCGATGCCCTACAACGAACCGAAGAAGCCGGTCCCCAGCGATCTCGAGATCGCCCAGGAGGCGCCGATCGAGCCGATCCTCGACGTCGCCGCCCGGACGGGCCTCGAACCCGACGACCTCGAGATGTACGGCAAGTACAAGGCGAAGGTCGACCCGGACGTGTTCGATCGCCTGCAGGACCGCCCGCTCGGCAAGTACATCGACGTCACCGCCATCACCCCCACGCCCCTCGGCGAAGGCAAGACGACGGTCACCGTCGGCCTCGCGCAGGGTCTCGGCCGCATCGGCCACCAGGCCTTCACCTGCATTCGCCAGCCCAGCATGGGCCCGACGTTCGGCATCAAGGGCGGCGCCGCCGGCGGCGGGTACTCGCAGGTCATCCCCATGGAGGACTTCAACCTCCACCTCACGGGCGACCTCCACGCCATCTCGATCGCGCACAACCTCCTGAGCGCTGCCCTCGACAACCACATCCACCACGGCAACGCGCTCGACATCAACCCCTTCTCGATCACCTGGCCGCGCGTCGTCGACCTCAACGACCGCGCGCTGCGCGACGTGGTCGTGGGCCTCGGCGGCCGGCTCAACGGCCGACCGCGCGAGACCGGCTTCGACATCGCCGTCGCCTCCGAGGTCATGGCCATCCTCGCGCTCACGACCGGTCTCGCGGACCTGCGCGCGCGCCTCGGCCGCATCGTCATCGGCACGAACATGGCCGGCGAACCCGTCACCGCCGAGGACCTCGGCGCCGCCGGCGCCATGTGCGTCCTGCTCAAGGACGCGATCAAGCCCACGCTGCTCCAGACGCTCGAGCACACCCCGGCGCTCGTCCACGCCGGCCCCTTCGCGAACATCGCCCACGGCAACTCCTCCATCATCGCCGACAAGATCGCGCTGCGCATGGGCGACTACGTCGTCACCGAGTCGGGCTTCGGCTCCGACATCGGGATGGAGAAGTTCATGGACATCAAGTGCCGCATCAGCGGCCTGGTGCCCGACTGCGTCGTGCTCGTCGCCACGATCCGCGCCCTCAAGATGCACGGCGGCCTCGGCAAGGTGATCGCGGGGAAGCCCCTCCCGCCGGAGCTCCGCGCCGAGAACCTCGAGGCGCTCGAGAAGGGCTTCGCGAACCTCGCGGCCCACATCGGCATCGCGAAGAAGTTCGGCGTCCCGGTCGTCGTCGCGGTCAACCGATTCACCGACGACACCGACAACGAGGTCAAGCTCCTCGAGAAGCTCTCCGTCGCCGAGGGCGCCGACGCGGCCGTCATGTGCGACGTCTGGGCCCACGGCGGCGGCGGTGCGATCGACCTCGCCCACGCGGTCGTGAAGGCCTGCGAGCTGCCCAAGGACTTCAAGTTCCTCTACCCGCTCGACATCTCCATCGAGGAGAAGATCGAGACGATCGCCCGCGAGGTCTACGGCGCCGACGGCGTCGCGTTCCTCCCCGAGGCGAAGAAGAAGCTGAAGCTCTACACCAGGCTCGGCTACGACAAGCTGCCGATCTGCATGGCGAAGACGCACCTCAGTCTCAGCCACGACCCGAAGCTCAAGGGCCGTCCGACCGGCTTCGTGCTGCAGGTCCGCGACATCCGCGCGAGCATCGGCGCCGGCTTCCTCTACCCGCTCTGCGGCAACATGATGACGATGCCCGGCCTCCCCTCGCGTCCCGCCTTCGAGAAGGTGGACATCGACCTCGAGACCGGCCGCATCAAGGGACTCTTCTAGCGAAGAGGTCTCCCTCCGGGAGGCCTCGGACCCGAGCCGGGACCGGCTTCGGTCCGACTACCTGCTACCTTCCCCCCCCACTACCCAATGCAGCGAAACCGATCAGGGCCTCGACGGGAGATTCACCATGACGGCACGCATCATCGACGGCAAGGCGATCGCGGCGGACATCCGCGCCGAGGTCAAGGACGCGGCGACGAAGCTCCGCGAGCAGGGCATCGTCCCCGGTCTCGCCACGGTCCTCGTCGGCGAGGATCCCGCCTCCCACAAGTACGTCTCGATGAAGCGCAAGTCCTGCGCCGAGGCCGGCATCGAGAGCTACCACCACGAGCTCTCCAAGGACTCGACACAGGAAGAGGTGATCGACCTCGTGACGAAGCTCGGCGAGGACGAGCGCGTCCACGGCATCCTCGTGCAGCTTCCGCTGCCCGGCCACATCGACGAAGAGGCCGTCCTCGACGCCGTGCCGCTCGCCAAGGACGTCGACGGGTTCCACCCCTTGAACATCGGGGCGCTGGCCATGAAGGGCCGCGACGGCGCGTTCGTCCCCTGCACGCCCAACGGCGTCATCGAGCTGCTCGACCGCAGCGGCACGACGATCGAGGGTGCCAACGCCGTCGTCCTCGGCCGCTCGAACATCGTCGGCATGCCCGTCTCGCTGCTGCTCGTGAAGCGCAACGCCACGGTCACGATCTGCCACAGCCGCACGAAGGATCTGGCCAAGGTGACCGGCGCCGCCGACATCCTGATCGCCGCCATCGGCCGCGCGCACTTCGTCAAGGCCGACATGATCAAGGAAGGCGCCACCGTCATCGACGTGGGCACGAACATGATCGACGACGCGACCCGTAAGAGCGGTCGCCGCCTCGTCGGCGACGTCGACTACAAGGCGGCCCTCGAGGTCGCTGGCGCCATCACGCCGGTCCCCGGCGGCGT
>JAUXCH010000574.1 GCA_030618975.1 Planctomycetia bacterium | reverse complement strand
GTTGGCAAGTGCAGATCGCGAGCGGAGGCGGCCCGCTCCGGGAGTGGCCGCTCGACGTGCGGGTCCGGCTGGCCACCGTCGGGCGGCTGCGCCGGGTCCTGGATCCCGGCGTCGGGGCGGGGCTCGCCCTCGAGGGACTGCGCGCGACTCCCCGATGCGGAGATCGTGGGCCTCGACGCCTCGGCCGCGATGCTCGACCCGGCGCGGCGGCATCCCGGACGTGCGCCTGGTGCACGCCGAGTTCGAGGACGACGGGCCCGCGATCGTGGGGACGGGCTGCGACCTCGTGGTGAGCGCGCAGTCCATCCACCACGTCGAGGGCGCGCTCGAGAAGACCGTCTCCGAGAGGGCGCTCGCCGTTCTCGCTTCCGGTGGCCGCCTCCTCCTCGCGGATCGGCTGGCCGTCGAGCCGGCGCTCTTCGACCCCTACGCGGCGCTGTGGCGTCGTACGCGCGAGGAACTCGGCCTCCGGCGCCTGCCCCACGACTGGACCTACGCACGCTACGTCGAGAAGCCGGGAGAAGGAGGCGACGTGCCCGACCTGCTCCCGACCCAGCTCGCGTGGCTGCGGGAGGTGGGTTTCGACCCGGTGACGTCCTGCCGGGAGGGGCGGACCGCGCGGTCTTCGAGGGCGTGAAGCCCTGAGGAACGGCGACGGCGGCGGGTTGATGATGCCAGTCCGGCACGCCGGGAGGTAGCCTTGCGGGTCGATTCCCGACCCTCTCAACCGGAGGCCCGCCATGAGTCCCTACGAACCGCCGCCCCGCGGGCGGACGCAGCAACCGTTCAACCCCGGGGAATGGGCCGCTCAAAACCCCGTGCGCACCTTCTGCTTCGCCTGGATCGCGGTGGGCGTGATCCTCGTCGGGGTCGGGCTCTTCACCTCGTTCTACACCGTCGAGGCGAACGAGGAAGCCGTGATCCTCCGCTTCGGCAAGTTCCACACGATCACGGGACCGGGCTTCCACGGCAGGCTGCCCTTCGGGATCGACAAGGTCTACAAGGGCGCCGTGCAGACCGTGAACGTCGCGGAGTTCGGCTTCCGCACCGTCAGCGCCGGCGTGAAGACGCGATACGACCGGTCGACCAGGCTCCTCATGGCCGAGGCCGACATGCTCACCGGCGACGTGAACCTCGCGATGCTCAACTGGGAGGTCCGCTGGAAGATCCGCGACCTGAAGGACTTCCTCTTCAAGGTGCGGGACCCGGTCGAGACCCTACGCGACGTTTCGCAGGCGGTGATGCGGATCGAGGTGGGCGACCGTTCCGTGGACGAGGTTCTCACCACCGACCGGCTTGCCATCGCAACGGCCGCGAGTGAGAGGATGCAGACGGAGCTCGACTCGTACGGATGCGGCATCCTGATCGTAAAGGTGAACCTGAAGGGTGTGGTTCCCCCCGACCCCGTGCGCGACGCCTTCAACCGCGTGGAGGAGGCGAAGCAGGAGAAGGACCGGATCCTCAACCTGGCGGAGGGGCTCAGGAACCAGAGGATCCCCGCCGCCCGGGGTGAGGCCGAGAAGGTGGTCAAGGAAGCGGAGGGCTATCACATCGGCCGTGTCAACCGGGCCGAAGGGGACGTGTCCGCCTTCCTCGCGGTGCTGGAAGAGTACCGGAAGGCGCCGGAGGTGACGCGGCGGAGGCTCTACCTCGAAGCGATGGAGGAGATCCTCCCGAATGTCGGCGAGATCACCGTGGTGGACGGCGAGGGACCGGGCGTGCTGAAGCACCTCGACCTCGGCAGGCAGGGAGGGCAGTAGCCATGACCGTACGTTTCTGCACGTTGATCACCTTGGCGGTGGCGATCGTCGCCGTGGTCCTCTTCTCCTCGGTGTACGTGGTGGACGTGACCGAGCACGCCCTCGTCCTGCAGTTCGGGAGGGTGGTCGCTGCCCGTACCGAGCCGGGGCTCTACCTGAAGACCCCGTTCATCCAGAGCGTCACGTACATCGACAAGCGCCTCCGGGAGTGGGACGGAGAACCCAGCAGCCTCCTGACGAACGAGAAGCAGAAGATCGAGGTGAACACGTTCGCCCGCTGGCACGTGTCCGACCCGAAGCAGTTCTACCTGCGGCTCACCTCCGAGGCGCGGGGGCAGAGCGTCCTCGACGGCCAGATCGAGTCGAGCGTCAAGAACGTCGCGACGACCTACAGCTTCATGGAGATCCTCAGGAACAACTTCCGGGAACTGAAGTACACCACGGACGAGCTGGCCAAGGCCGAGGCGGAGAGGAACATCCGCATCCAGACCGGCCGGGACAAGATCGTGTCGGAGATCCTCGTGCGGGTGAAGCGCGACATCGAGGAGGAGTACGGGATCGTCGTGGACGGCCTGGGCGTCAAGCACCTGAACTACGTTCAGGAGGTGGTCCCGAAGATCCACGAGCGCATGCGGGCCGAGCGCGATCGCATCGCGAACCTCTACGAGTCGGAAGGGCGTGAGCTCGAGGCCAAGATCGTCGGCGAGACGGCCAAGGAGCTCGAGAAGATCGAATCGGAGGGGAAGAAGCTGGCCACGATCCTCCGCGGGAAGGCGGACGCCGAGGCGCTTCGGATCTACGCCGAGGCGTACGAGCAGGACCCGGAGTTCTACGCGTTCGTCCGGAGCCTGGAGACCCTGAAGCACTCGATGGACGAGAAGGTCCGCCTCGTGCTGGGCACGTCCGGCCCGCTGTTCAAGTACTTCAAGGAGTACGGCGAAGGAAAGTGAGACTGAGGTCGGTGAGGCCCTGACGCCCGCGCCTGTCCAGGAAGACGGAACGAACGCAGAGCCGCCAAGCATCGGAGTGCCACGTCTCGACGCGGTCTCGAGGAGGACAGCCCGCGCGGTGCGACTCCGGTGACGGGGTCGCCGGGCGGCAGCAGTCGTTCGTGTCCCCACTGCAATCCCCAAGATCACGAGCGAGCGCCGCTGCAAGGGTCCGTGTCCTGCCGGTGGGGCAGGAGGACCGCGGGAGTGGGGGAGGGGGCGCCGGCCCCGGCATCTCTCGGGCGGCTCGTCACCTCGCTGCGCATCGGCTACGGAGAGGCGCTGCCACTGTCGATTGCAGTACGAAACCACGAAATACCACGGATCGTACCGAGGATATCGTGGTTCTCGCTGGCCGTGATCCAACGGACCCAGCATGCCCTCGCGCTCGGCGTTCGACGCGCACGGCTCTCGAAGTGCTCAGGGTCGACCGACCTGACGTCGTGTACCCGGGGACGGACGTATTCCTGCTTGCCGAGCGCATTCGGGCAGTCGGTATCGAGGCGCTGCATGACGCGCTCTCCGACGACTGACGCAGATACCTGGGTGACGCAGTTGGGGCGATCCCGGGCAGGGTGAAGAACCCGACGAGAGCCGTGGCCCCGCCCACGCGTCGTCCGTGGTCGAGTCCCGCTGCCATCCAGAACGCCAGCACGAACAGCGCGGCGTAGACGCTCACGATTGGAGTCACATTGCCCGCCGTGAGCTTCTCACCCCGAGCGGCAACGATGAGTGTCGCGATGAAGATGGCCCACGCACCCATCGAGATCCTGAACCACCGGCTAACGGCAGCGTGAGGTGCGGCGATCATCCGTCCGGCCGCCTTCGTGTCGGAACTGCACTGCTCCCGGCATCGTCGCACCGGGCCGCGAGCGGGTCCAGGGGGAGGTGGAAGAGAGTCCGCACCGAATGGCGGAGCATGTGCGCGAGCCGTGCGAGACGGTGGTCGTAGGTGTGCCGCCGGGGCTTGGGCGACATTCGCCGATGGTGCGGCGCGGCGGGACGTAGGCCAGGCGTGCGCGGGTTGACGGCGCGATCATCGGCGTCGAGAAGTCGAACAGGATGTGTAGAAGGTCGTGGCGCGTAGCTCGGTCTCCGGCGGGGGCTCGATCGTCTCGATACGAGATCCGAGCGTGGCCGCCGCTCAGAGCTCCACGCACCTCGTGAGGGTCTTGGCGAGGTCGGCCATCTGCTGCTGCGCGTCCTGCCCGCCGTAC
>JAUXCH010000251.1 GCA_030618975.1 Planctomycetia bacterium | reverse complement strand
TGCGGCAACGCGGAGCACGGCGCCGGACGCGCGGGCGAGGAGCCTGCCGCGAAGGGACTACGCGAGGTGGTCTACAAGGACGCGCGCGTCGTGGAGAAGTCGCGTGAGTTCGTGTGCGTGCTTCTCACCCCCGAAGGGAACTCGGCCGACTACGGGGAGTTGCGCGCGATCGGGATCGAGGGCGACATCGTCTCCCCGCAGCACGTCTTCGTGCATCCCGACGGCAAGGAGATTCTCGTCCGAAAGGAGTACTGGAGCTACGGCAGCGCAGAGCCCGCCGTCAAGGCACTCCTCGACATGATGGAGAAGGCGCAGCGAAAGTCGAAGGGCGAGAGCGCCGAGCCCGAGCCCCCTCCGTCCCCCGACGACGCCGGTCCGGCACCCGAAGGCGCGGCCCGTGTCGAGTGGATCGCGCGCAAGGTCGAGGAGGTCGTCGAGGGAGGCGGGCGCAAGACCGAGGAGGCGCTCGAGGTCCTGGTCAGGAACGACAGAGACGGTGACTGCACGGGCCCGTTGGTCGCGCTCCTCCCGGAGCACGAGAAGAACGTCTTCCTCCTCGGCGCGCTCATCCGCGCACTCGGACGCGACGGCCTCTCGAGCGCGGCGCTGCCGATCGCCGATCAGCTCGGCCACAAGGACAATTCGATCCGCGGCAACGCGGCGGTCAGCCTCGAGTACATCGGATGCGGTGAGAAGAAGGTCGTCGGGGCCCTCAAGAAGGCAGTCGGGAAGGAGAAGGACCAGGCGATCGCAAACCACATGTACCGCGCACTCGGGCGCTGTGGCGTCCAGGACGGCAAGGTCCGTGCCCTGCTGCTCAAGAAGGCCGATGGAGCGAAGAGCGAGTTCGCCTCCTACGGACCGGCCATCGGTCTGGCCTACTTCGTGGGCGACGCGAAGGCGGCGCGGGGCGTCGAGAAGATGCTGAAGAAGATCGGCGTCCCGGGAGGCCGACGAGGGGGTGGGCAGAACACCGTCAAGCGCGGCCTGCTCTCCTGGACGCTCGCGGCCATCGGCGACGAGAAGAGCGGCAAGTTCATGCGCGAAGAGCTGCTGGCGAAGCTCGACAACGTAAAGGCTTTCTGGGTCGGCGGCCTGCGGGCCTTCTACGGTTCCGTGGCCCGCAAGTGCGACGGTGCCGATTCCGAGATGGCGGGTATCGAGGGCGGGGTCAGGGGGTTCGTCGCATTCGCCAGGCAGGCCGATCTAGGCCGGTACGGCGCCGAGACCCGGAATCTGATGGACGACTGCCGCAAGGATCGCGACACCGCGACCTTCCGGCCGAAGGGCGACAACCTGCTCGACACCGGAGACGACCGCTGACCGCCGACCCCGTTCGGAGTTTCGACCCGCCGCATCTCGTGGAACGCGTCGGATACGGGCAGACCTCGAGACTCCCGTCCCCGGTGGCTACGCAAAGGAGGGGCGGCCCTGCCGCACGAATCGGTGCACGAATCGGCATGCTGCCGCGCGGCGGGCGATCAAGGCGGCCCGGCAGCGCAGCCCTCGATCGGCACGTCCGATGCAACGGGAGTACCCTGGGGAGGCAGTCTCTGGACCGCAGCCGTCGGGAGATCCGCGATGCGCTGGACGCGTGCCGCAGGCGTGGGCCTGTTCCTTGTCGTTCTCATGGTGCCCCACGATGCGTCACGAGCGGAACCCCAGGAGCCCACGGCCGGATCCCCCGACGAAGTCCTGGGTCGCGTCGCGGAGCGCGTCATCACGCGAGCGGACGTCCTCCGCGACCTCGAACTCGCCGAGGGGGAACTCGAGGAAGCGGGCGCGCCTCGGTTCCTGGTAGCGCTGCGGAGTCGGGCCTGGACGCTCGTGGCCGCCCACCTCGCAGAGGAGGCCCGCCTCGCAATCCGAGACGGTTGGGTTGCGAGATACGCGCGGAAGGAGCTGGCGCGGAGGGCCCAGAACCTCTCCGAGAAGACTGGCAGGTTCTGCACGGCCCAGGACGTCCTCTCGCTGCTGCAAATGACGCGCGATGCGTTCGAACGCGACCTGCGCCTCACGCTCCTGAAGAGTCTGTTTGGGTTGCACCAACTCGGAGGGCAACACACGATTGCGGATGACTGGGAGCCCGCGGTCGAGCCCAGGGAGCTGCGGCGCCTGTACGAGACCCGCTGGGCCGCCTACCAGGTGCGACCCGGTGTGCGGTTCGTTTCCGTCGCCGTTCTGTTCGCCTACTACCTCGACGACGGCATGACGCGGGAAGAGGCGGCGGCGCAGCGGAGCCGCACGACGGAAGGGCTCGCCGAGGCATTGCGGGACGGTGTGTACCCTGAGGCCGCTGCCCGAAGTCTCGGCCTTCCTCCGGCCAGTGTGGTCGTCATCGGAGAAGGGAAGTTCGCGGAGGGGAGGGGGATCTCGGAGGTCATCGGATCGAAGGCGAGCGAGTGGCTCCTGGATCCGGCTCGCGAGCGCGGCGAGGTCGAGGTGTTCTCACGACTCGAGGACGACTTCGTCTTGCTGTTCCTCGAGCGGCGGCCGGGCCGCGAGGTGCCCTTCGAGGAGGTCCGAGAACGCATCGAGAACGAGATCCAAACCGCCCGGAAGACGCGTGCCGTCGCGGCACTCGTCCTCGAGCTGGCGCGTGAGCCCGGGTTCATCACGCCGCCGCGGCTTGCACGGGAGGTCGAGACGTACACGATCGAGCTCCTGGAGCGCTGCGAACCCTTCGTTCGCGCGAAACAGAGCCCGGCGCCACCGCTTCCGACAGCCGTGTTCGGTTCCTTCGAGGCCGCGATCGAGGAGGCTGCTACGTGTGGATGCCTGCTCTACCTCCATCTCGACCCCACTCCCGAGGACGCACGCCGTGTGGTGTCGCATGCGACGTTGGAGCGGCTGGCGAAGCGCTACGTGGTGGCCGTGGTATCGGGGCGGATCGGCGACCGCGTCGCGGATCGTCTGCGGCTTCGCTACGGACTGATGCGGCCGGGCGCGATCTCCCTGGCGATCGCGCCGTCCGGGGCGATCGTGGACCGGTGCGTGCCCTTCGAGGCGGAGGGGGCGCTGAAGGCCATGCAGGCGGCGGAACGCGTCGCGGTGTCTGCCGTGCCGGAGGCGGCCGCGCGGCTGTGCACACAGGCCGAGGACGAGCCGGCGCTCGATCTGTGGTTCGACCCGGTCCTGGCGAACGTCGGGGAGCTCCTGTCCGTCCACGCGTGGGCGACGAACGATACGGAGAAGCCCCTCGGGAGGCTGCGCGCGACGGTCCTGCGCCAGGGCCCCCGGGGGCCGCCGAGACTCGTCGTGCTCACGATGGGGCCCCCGCACTTCGATTACGGAGATCCGGCGAGGGCCCGTCACGAGTTCCGCCCGGAGATGCCCGGCTGGTTCCACGCACTGGCGATCGCCGAGGGGGGGCCGGGCCCTTGCGTGGGTGCGCGTGCGCGGGTGTACGTCCGCTGACACGGGCGCCCTCCCTCGAGGCGCGTCCGCGATGCGCCTCGGGTGCAGGGGCACCCTTGTCGCCCAGGATGCCCTGAGCGCATACTGGCGGCGCCGCGGAGGCCCCAAGTGCTCACCGACCGACAGGACGCCCAGGGACACGCCATGTGGGACGAGCTTCACGGTCGCGCGGCCGAGGAGATCTGCGAGCGCGACGACGGCTTCGTCGAATCGGTGCCCACCCGGACGTACTTCGAGCCGTTCGACGCGTGGAGCCGAGGCGAGCGGGAGGCCATGGACCTCGTGCGCGGCCGGGTGCTCGACGTCGGCGTCGGCGCGGGCCGGCACGCCCTGCGCCTCCAGGCACAGGGACACGACGTGGTCGGGATCGACGTCTCGCCGAAGGCGCTGGAGGTTGCCCGTCTGCGCGGCCTGGAGGACGCGCGGGGCTGCTCCGCCACGCAGGTGGGCCCGTTCCTCGGGAAGATCGACACGGTCCTCATGCTGGGCAACAACTTCGGCCTCACCGCGAACCGTCGTCGCGGGCCGTGGCTGCTGAGACGCCTCGCGAACCTGACGTCGCCGGACGCGCGCATCGTGGCCGAGACCCGCGACGTCTACGCCAGCGACGATCCCGCGCACCTCGCCTATCACGAACGCAATCGCGCCCGGAAGCGGATGGCGGGCCAGGTGCACCTGCGGATCCGGTATCGCCGGCGCGCCACGCCGTGGTTCGACTACCTCTTCGTCTCCCCCGAGGAGATGGAGGAGTTGATCCGGCCGACCCCCTGGCGCATCCGTGACGTCCTGGGCGACGACCCGGGCGGCCAGTACGTCGCGGTCCTGGAGAAGCGACGCCGGTGACGCCCGGGCTCGACGGGTACGGCCGGACCGTGTCCGTGGATCCGGAACCGCAACCAGGCCCAGGCGCCGCCGACTCCGAGGCGGGTCGTCCGCCGGCCTGCTGCCCGTCGGGGCGCTGGGGCTTGCGGCGTGGTTCGTCGACCCGGCGATCCCGTCTCCGGCGTGCTCCCGCGGCTCGTCCCGGGCTTCGCGACCCGGGCGCTGGGCGTGTGTCTCGGCTGGATCGGACGGGCCGGGCGCTTCGTTCCTCCGCGGACGGCCTGTCCCATGCCAGACTCCGCGCATGCACGAGTTCGCCCTCGCCGAATCCGTCGTCCGCGCCACGCTCCAGACCGCCGAGTCGGAAGGCATGACCGCCGTCACGCGCGTTGTCGTCCAGGTGGGGGAGCTGCAGCAGATCAAGAAGGACGTGTTCGAGTTCGCCCTGAAGCAGGTCCATTCCGACGATCCGCGCCTCGCCGACACGGTGCTGGTGGTTGAGATCGTGCCCGCGCGGTTCTCGTGCCGCGTGTGCGAGCACGGATTCACGCTGGCGGAGACCGGCGAGCACGACGCGGATGCCAAGGAGGCGATCCACTTCGTGCCGGAGCTCGCGCACGCCTTCATGCGGTGCCCGGCCTGCGGTTCCCCCGACTTCGAGGTCGCGGAAGGGCGCGGCGTGGGCATCGCGTCGATCGAGGGAGAGCGCCCCGATGCTTGATCCGCGACGCGCCGCCGTCGATGCCCGCCTGGAGGGCGTGAAGCGCATCGTGGCCGTCACCGGAGGCAAGGGCGGGATCGGGAAGAGCTTCGTCTCGTCGGCCCTGGCGCTGGCGAGCGCGAGGGCCGGCCGGGCGACGGGGCTGCTCGACCTCGACTTCACGAGCCCGTCGGATCACGTGATCCTCGGGTTCGAGACGGGGTTTCCGACCGAGGAGTTCGGCATCGACCCCGCAGACCACCACGGGATCCGCTGCATGTCGATCGCGCACTTCGCGGGCGACGCGCCGGTGCCCATGCGCGGGGACGACGTCACGAACGCCCTGCTCGAGCTGCTGGCGATCACGCGGTGGAAGGAACTCGACCTGCTCGTGATCGACATGCCGCCGGGCATCGGCGACGCGGCCCTCGATGCGATGCGGCTCCTCGGGCGGGCCGAGTACGTGGTGGTGGCGGGGTCCTCCCGCGTGGTCCTGGAGTCGGTCCGGCGCACCGTCCGGCTCCTGCAGGACGTGCGCGTTCCGATTCTCGGCATCGTGGAGAACATGCGCCGGAAGGAGGACGACGGCGTCCGGCGCCTCGCCGAGGCGCAGGGCCTCCCGGTCCTGGGCACCGTGGATTTCGACGAGACCCTCGAAGACGCGCTCGGCGACCTCGACCGGCTCGCGGCGACGACCGCCGTGCGATCGCTCGCCGCCGCCCTCCTGCCCGTCGTGTTCCCCGCGGGCCGCTGACCGCCACGCTTTGGAGTCAGGTCGATTTCGACGGCTTTCGCTCGCAGCAGGAGCCCAGGGAGCGCCGTCGGCCCGCGCGAGAAGATCGCGATCGGGTGAGCGGTCGGGGCATGCGCGACTCGACGCAAGTCGACCCTGCACATGCGTTCTCCGGGAGCAAACGAAGCGCATCGATTCGTGCCTGACCCCGAAGCGTCGCCACCCATCGGATGCAGAGGGCTCACCCCGGGAGGGGGCGCGGGGCAAGATGCCTGCGATCGGGACCCGCCCGGCACCCGATCCCCGAGGAGTCGCGAGGACGCGCTTCCCGGCTAGCGAATCCCGATGCACCGCGAAAAGCGCGGAATATCACCTGACCCCGAAGCCCCCGAAGCGTGGCGTTCGGGCTAGCGCTGCACGACCTCCACATCGTCGAACAGGACGGGCGGGGCGCCTTCGATGTCCAAGCCCTCGAGCCTCAAGGCGTAGCCGCGGTCGGAGAGGGGGACGAAGCTCGCGATCATCGCGATGCCGTCGCGGTACCAGGTCGCCCGTCCGTCGTCGAGCAGGACGATCCGGTAGAGGTGGAACCCGTCGGCGAAGGTCTCGGGCGCCTCCGTGATCGGGTTGAGGACGCTGGAGGGTGTGATCGTGCCTGTGGGATCCACGCGGTACTCCGCGAGCAGCGTGGTGCAGTCCGCGGACGTCGTGACGACGAGGCTCGCGACCACGGCACCGCTGTCGAGCTCCACGAGCTGGATGGGACGGCTCGTGTGCGGCCCCGTCGTCGGGCACCAGGCGGGCCAGGCCATCGCCACCGCGAACTCGAGCTCCCCCTCGTCGCGTTCGAAGGGCGGGGCGTTGGTGATGACGTCGCCTTCGGCGAGCGGCAGGGTCCCGGTCGTCTCGTCGACGTCGAAGTCGGCTTGCGACGGTGTCCAGCGGCCGGCGGATGCCCCTGCGTCCTCGAACCGGTCGTGAAACAGCACGGTCCCCGGGTCCCCGGGATCTGCAGGGGCGGTCGGCGCCGCCGTGCTTCCGGCCCCGCCGCAGCCGGTGAGCAGGAGCAGGGCGAGGAGCGGGCCTGGGGCGAGACGCCTCGCAGGCAGGCAGTCGTTGTCCAAGCGGCCACACATCACGATCGGATTCCCCGGTTCGGACGCCCCGGCGCGTCGTCCATCCAGAGGGATAGCGCGGATTTCACCGCCACCGTGACGCCAATTCGTGAAGCCGGGGCCAACGCCCCATGCGGGCGATCAGCCGGCGGTGCGCGCCAGGACGTCCCGGATGGCGGTGCGCGGCTCGCGCTCCAGTCGCTCCCGGGCGTAGGGCGCGAGGTCCTCTCGGCCGAGGGCCAGGAGACCCTCCGCGGCCGCGAGGCGCGTCTCGTCGTCGCCGTGCTCGATGCCGCCGAGGAGGCGGGCTGCCGCGCCCGGCACGGGCGCGTGGCCGAGGATCCGG
>JAUXCH010000109.1 GCA_030618975.1 Planctomycetia bacterium | reverse complement strand
GGCCTGCTGGAAGTAGGGGTTGTCGAAGGCGTACCCGCCCATCTGCCCCTTCGCGTTGATGGACATGACGATGGACTGCGTGCAGTCCGAGGGGATTCCGCACTCCGTCTCGACGTTGTAGCACTTCCCCTTCCACCAGTAGGCGCCGTGCCACCCCATGTCCTCGTCGAACCACACGCCCCCGATGAGGCCCCTGTCCGAGATGTCGTTGGCGAGGGTGCCCTTCCAGTACTCCGAGGCAGGACCCTTGAGCAGTGTCACCTTCCACGTGCACTTCTGCTCGGCCGCACTGGACCCTACGAGACCGAGCGAAACCGCGATCACGACCGCGAGGACGAACCCCGTCCTAGTCGATATTGACATACCTCTCTCCCTTTCCTGTGTGTGGAAGAACGAGGGCTCAACACCTCGCATCTTCGAAATCCTCCAAGCGCTCTCGCCCCCTTGACGAGAGCCCCCAGTCGAGTAACGCCACGGTAGCGATTCGCGATTCGCCGGGCAAGAGCCCCGAGCGAGCGAGAGCCCCGCATTCGCCAACACGAATATCGAGTACGCCGCTATCGCGGACGGACATTACCGAGAGCGGGAAACCGTCGTAGGTGTTCCGCGGGAGGACCTGGTGGTCTGTCTATTTCATTTCAGTGAGTCGCGGAACCGACTGATCTCCACGGGTAGGGGATACTCCCCGGCGGAGACGGGCTATGGCTTGCAGGAAGTACATCGTTGCGTTGAGCCCGGAAGAGAGGGAACTCCTCAAGGCGATACTGAAGAAGAAGCGTGTGGCGGCCAAGAAGCGCATGCGCGCCCAAGTGTTGCTCAAGGTGGACGAGGGCGAGGAGGGGCCGAGTTGGTCGCACACCCGGGCCGCCGAAGCCTTCGACGTTCACGTCAACACCGTAGCAGCCGTGACGAAGAAGCTCGTCAACGAGGGCTTCGAGGCTGCGATCCAGCGGAAGAAGCACGTGCGACCGGGTCGCGCTACGGTCATTGAGGGGAAGGTGGAAGAGACGCTCATCGCACTTGCCACGGGCAAGCCGCCGAAAGGACAGGTCCGCTGGACGTCGCGGCTGCTGGCGGATCGTCTCGTGGAGTTGCAAGCCGTCGACAGCGTGTGCCGAGAGACCGTCCGAAAGGCGCTAAAAGAAACTCGATTGCAGTGCATGCCGTGGAGAGATGGGTGATCCCACCTCGAGCCGACGGTGAGTTCGTCGCTCGGATGGAGGATCTCCTGGATCTGTACGCACAACCCTGCGATCCAGCGATGCCGCTGGTCTGCATGGACGAGGTCTCGAAGCAACTCACGGGCGAGGTGAAGACACCGCTTCCTGCGACGCGGGGGCATCCGAAGCGCGTGGACTACGAGTACCGCCGCAACGGCACCGTCAACATCTTCGTGTTCGTGCACTGCTGCGCACCACGACATTCTGCATGTTTCTGACGAGTTCTCGACAACCGGCCAGGTCCGTCTCGCCGAACGTCCAAGGAGCGTGAGGCGTGGGTGATCTGCCGTACTGGCCTCCCATGCGCACCCGCTCTCGGGCATCGGGCCCGCTCGCGCCACGCCCCTCGCGTTGCCCGGGCGGGGATCTCCCCCACCGATCTCCCGTTGCCCCAGATCTCACGCACAGACCGAGCACCGCGCCCTCCGGTTCTCTTCCCGCCGCCGCCGCCGAGCCTCTGCCTTGCCCTCGGCCAGCCGGGTCGGAACGTCCTCCCCGGTCCCGAAGTACATCTCGTCCGGCGTCTGCCCTCGGAGTGCCGAGTGCGGCATCGTCGCGTTGTTCTCCTCGACGTAGAACGCGACGAGCCTGCGCACCTTCGCAGCCGCATCGAGCGGGTGCAGGAAGAGTCACTGGTGCTTGAGCCCACGCCACCATGCTTCGATCATCGAGTTCGAGAACCGGATCTCGGTCATGGCGAGCACGCGCTTCAGGAGCCCCGAGCTGATCAGCTTGTCGACCGAGGCATTGCAGTTCTCGACACCGGCGTCGGCCAGGAGTTGCGGTGTCCCCTCCCCCACCATCCGACCGCGTCCCGCCTCGACGAGGATCGTCGCCGACGTCCCGGGCTCGACCCGCTCCGTCAGGCGCCACGACAGGATGCGCCGACTGAAGTTTGTCGATCACGGCATGGAGGTAGACGCGTGCTCCGTCGAGGAGACGGATCACAGTCGTGTCGATGTGCCAGATCTCGTCCGGCTTCGTGGCGCGGGTACCCAAGGTGGGCATCGCGGAATGGACCCGAAGACGAGGCCGGCGCCAACCTCGCTCCCGGACCAGACGATGCCAGGTCGTCGCCGACGCGAAGATGCGGCCGAGTCGCTGCGCGAGCACGGCGAGCTTGCCGGTAGGTACGTGCCGGAACGCCGGGGACGTGACCATGCCTCGGATCGCGGCGATCTCCTTTGGCGTCAGCCGCTGAGGCGAGGCGTGGAGACAGGACGAGGCGTCCTCGAGCTCGCACGCTTGGGCGGCGCGTCGCCACGCGCTGAGGCGGAAGGGCGAAAGTCGGAGAAGGCGAAGGACACGTGCCAGACCGAGCACACCCCGCGAGCGGGCGATGGCTCGGAGGAGCCGGGACTTGTCGGCGGCTCGGGGAATGCGCAGCCGCGTCAGGTCCGGCTGCAGGGTCTGGAGGAGCGCGAAGAGGATGCGGAGCATGGCCTCGACTCGCCGGAGCCGACGCTCCAGCCTCACGACACGCACGCCGAGCTCGGCGCCGTCGGCATCCGCCGCCCTGGTCGTGACGATGGGCCGTGCTTCGCGCCGCACCCACACCGACGCCGTGGAACGCGGGACCCCGTGCCGCGTGGCGAGGTCGACGTCTCCGGTCTCGCGGACGAGTCGAACGAGGCGGTGGTCGTAGGTACGCTGCCGGCGGCGGGTCGACATCGGGCGATTGTCACGGCGCCACCGACGAGACGGAACTGCGCACGGACAGATCGGCTACGATGCGGCGTCGGGAACTCGCACAGATAGACGGGGTGTCACGGCTCGTCGCGCCGCAGGCTGCCCCTGAGGGTATCGAGGCACATGACCAGCGATCGACGGGCGGACTACCTCAAGAGCATCCTGCGCGAGTTGTGCGCTCTGCCGCGGGAGACCACGTGGGTCGAGTTCAAGGTCAACAAGGCTCAGCCGCGGGAGATTGGCGAGTACATCTCGGCGCTCGCCAACGCGGCCGCTCTCGTGGGGAAGGCATTCGCTTACCTCGTCTGGGGCGTTCGCGACGAGGATCACTCGATTGAGGGGACCACCTTCGATCCCCACTCGGCGAAGAAGGGCAACGAGGAACTGGAAAGCTGGCTCCTGCGACTGCTGGAGCCGAAGATCGAGTTCCGGTTCCTCACGGTGGAGGTCGAAGGGCATCGCGTCGTGCTGCTGGAGATCGCCAGGACGGCCAGGCACCCCGTCCGCTTCTCGGGCCAGGAGTTCATCCGCGTAGGCACGTACAAGAAGAAGCTCAAGGACTTCCCCGAGAAGGAGCGGGCGCTTTGGCGCATCTTCGACCGGACACCCTTTGAGGACGGCATCGCCGCCGAGCGCGCCACCGGAGATGACGTGCTGCGCCTGCTGGACTATCCCGCCTACTTCGATCTGCTGGAGAGGCCGCTACCGGCGAACCGCGACGGCATCCTTGATGCGCTGGCGGGTGATCGGCTGATTCGGGACTGCCACGCGGGAGGCTGGGACATCACCAACCTCGGCGCCATGCTATTCGCCAAGCGCCTGGACGATTTTCACACGCTGCGGCGGAAGGCAGTACGAGTAGTCCAGTACCGGGGCGAGGGCCGGACGGAGACGCTCAAGGAAACGGAAGGAGCGAAGGGGTACGCCAGCGGCTTCGAGGGGCTGATCGGGTACGTAAACGGGCTGCTTCCCGCGAATGAGGTCATGGGCCAGGCCCTGCGAAGCACGGTCCCCATGTTCCCTGAGCTGGCGGTTCGCGAGTTGGTGGCCAACGCGCTCATCCACCAGGACCTCTTCGTCGGAGGAGCCGGTCCTCTGGTCGAGATCTTCGACGGCCGCGTCGAGATCACCAATCCCGGCGAACCTCTGGTGGACACGCAACGCTTCGTTGACTCGCCGCCGCGTTCGCGAAACGAGGCGCTCGCTTCGCTGATGCGCCGATTTCGGATCTGCGAGGAGCGAGGCAGCGGAATCGACAAGGTCGTATCCCAGATCGAGCTGTTCCAGTTGCCGGCCCCCCTCTTCGAGAGCCCCGAGGGCTTCACGCGAGCGGTCCTCTTCGCGCACAAGCCCCTGACCGACATGGACAAGGCGGAACGTGTACGCGCGTGCTACCTCCATGCGTGCCTCCGCTACGTGACGCGCCAGTCCACGACGAATGCATCCCTGCGAGCCCGTTTCGGCATCGCCGATAGGAACGCCGCGATGGCGTCACGGTTGCTCAACGAGGCCGTGGCGGCGGGCATGATCGTGGTCGCCGATCCTGACGTCGGCACCCGGATCCGCAGTTATCTGCCCTTCTGGGCGGCTCCTGGGGCCGGCCCCCGGGAAGGGTTGCTTGATGAGTTCTGAGCGAGGCGCCCGGGGCCCCGAGCAGGCAGCCCTAACTCACGCGTTCCCCGCGGGTTACGGGCACCTCGAATGCTTGATGGTTGCTTGACGGGGGGCTGGGTGAGTGGGCAGGGAGAGGACCCTCCCGAGTTCGCGCTGGCCGGGCGGTGGCGCCCGCAGTCGGAACGCAATGAAATGCAATGAACACGCAATCCAGACGCAATCGGGCCCGCAGACCCGGAGATGCAGCGACGCGCAACGACGCGCGCAGAGAACAGCACAGTGGGCGACACAGTGGCTCAGCGCGACTGATATAACCTGCTGCTGCTCCGGCACTTAGTGGTCGCGCTCGCCGGCCTGTCAAGCCGGAGGCCCAAGGGTTCGAGTCCCCTCACTCCCGCCAGTCACCTGGGGCATCAACATTGCTCCCCGTCGGTGATGGCGTCGGGCACCTGTGCGCACGCTCCCGCACCTCGAAGCAGCCCGAACAGGTGGGTCAACAGGCAGGTCAGGGACGGTCCGCATCTGCGCCGACGACGTCGAGACTACACTCGCGTCACCATGGGCTATCTGCGCGTCTCGCTACTACCTCGACCATCCGTCCTCGTTCTCGCGCTCGATCCTGTGCTGGATCTCACTGTCTCCTTGGGCAAGCGGCCACAACCCGCCGAACGCAGGCGCGAAGAGCAGAAAAACCGCCAGCAGCCCCCAGGTGACGAGCTTCACCACGTTGTGCGGTGAGCATCTGAACTGATCTTGGAGCCACATCAGGCAGCAGCCTGGCACGCTCTCCCATGCACGACGACCCGCCCGCCTTCGCCAGTGGTCGTGGGCTGGGCAAACGCGATGGCGTGGGCAATCATGATCCTGGCCGCATGCACCAGGGGGGGCGACGAGAGTTGCGAGGGAAGGCCGCAGTAGGCGGAGGCAATCGACGGGGCTCAGATCGGCACCAGCACTACGAATGAACTCGGAAAGGCGGTCGAATGAACGACTTCCGAGTTCTCGTCCGAACCTGCTGCAGAGCGCGATCCTACGTGAGCCACACCACGGCGTTCGCCAAGTCGTCCGCATCCCGGTCACGGAAGGCCCGAAGCGTTCGTCGGAGCAGCTCGGCGAAGGGAAGCTGCGTTGCGAGGAAGAGGCCGCCGTGGGCCCTTCCCTCCCTTGCGTAGCGCTCGGTCAGGGCGAGGAAGTCAGCGACGTTGTGGGTCAGCAGGGACCGCCCCTGCTCGAGGGCGAACTCGAAGACCCGATCGTCGCTCGTCCCCGACAGCTCCACCTCGGTGACGTGGGCCACGTCGTGTCCCCTCTGACGGAGCACCTCAGCGAGGAGAATCGGAACGTCCTCGTCCAAGAGCAGGAGAAAGGCCACTCCACCCTCAGGCCGTCGCCCGACCGTCAGGCGCGGGCGTGTTCCTGCGGATCAGCTCGTCGATCTCGTCCTGGTAGTCGTAGTAGAAGGAGAGGGCGTCGTAGACCTGCGCGGGCGCCAAGTGGGGCCATTCGCGTACAACCTCCTCCACCGTCATCCCCAACCGGAGGACGTACGTCACGATCGCACGCACAGTGAAGCGCGTGTCCCGGACGACGGGCTCGCCACCGCACACGCCCTCGGTGCGCACGACGTGCGGGTGCTTCGTGTCGGCGGAGGTGGACATGACCGGATCCTACCTCGCCACGGTGCAACGAGGCACAAGGACGTGCGCGGAAAGCGGCCGAACGGGTGGCATGGAGGCCGTTGGCGGTTCGTGTAACCTGGGGAATTCACGGCACGTACGACCCTGTGCCTCCAGTCTGTCAAGCCGGAGGTCGCGGGCTGAACGGAGGCTCTGAGCAAGCGGAGCGAGTCGCAGGGTCCCGTCACTGCAGCCACACTTCGTGGCATCTCCTCGCACCAACCTGCGCGTCCTCGCATGGTCACGGCGACCGCGCCCGAGACGACCCCGTTCCCCCAATTCGTGCAGCGAAGCGCAAGGAAGCGTCTCGAGTCTAGCGGTCCTCCGCGGACGCCCCGTTCAGGGACTGGAGCTCCTTGTTCAGGGCCTGGATCTCCGCCGTGAGGGCCTTGCGCTCCTTGTCGTTCGCCGCGGAGGCATACTGCCCGTAGATCTCCATGAGCCTCTTCTGGATCTCGGTGCGATGAGCAACCGTTTCGGGGTCGTACCGCTGGAGGGTGACGACGAGGTCCTCGGGGGCGACGGTCAGCTCCTCCTCGTGGGGACGGAAGCCGTCCCCCCGGACGCGCAGCGTGCAGGCGCCTTCCGGCACCCTGTCGATGACGAAGCGACCGTCCGCCCCGGTGACCGCATGTTCGAGGGCGGTCGTCTCGCCCTCGGGGTGCGCGGTGACCCACACCCCTTCGACCGGCCGGCCGCCGTCGTCGAGCACGCGCCCCGCCACCTGCACGGGCACCTTGACCGAGACCTCGACCCGGATCGGCGACGCCGTCCCGGGGGCGACCGTCCTCGCGGCCTTGCCCTGCGCGAAGTCGGGGTGCGTCGCGGTCACGGTCAGCTCGCACGGCGGCACCTGCTCCTGGCGCACACGCCCCTCTGCGTTCGTGCGCAGGTTCGCGTCGTTGCCCCACATCTCGAGCATGTCCCAGTCGGGATGGTCCCCGCGGTCGTACGAAAGCTCCACGCGCGCGCCGGAGAGCGGCCGCCCGTCCGGATCGCGCACCCTGACCACCAGGGTCTTCCCTTCCGTCAGCGTGACGTCGGGAGCCCGGACCGAGCCGCCCTTGCCGACCTCGAAGGGCTCGGACACGCCGTCACAGGTGGCGGTGTGGCGCGCCATGATCCGCACCTTCTCGGCGGGCGAGACGCCGTCGATCAGGTAGCGTCCCTGGCCGTCGGTGAGGCCCTCGGACTCGCCGAGGAAGCCCACCCCCATCATTCCGCCCCCCGACCCGCCCTTCGCGCGGACGCGCGCGCCGGGCAGGGGCCGACCGTCCGCGGTGAGCACGCGACCGCTCACGACGGCCGCGCGCTCGAGCGTCAGGTCGCGGTCCGGGAGCTCGCCCTCGGGGAGGCCGGAGATCGTCTCCTGCAGCGGGACGTAACCCTCGGCGCGCACGATCAGCAGCAGGAAACCGCCACGGTTCACGCGGATCCGGTACCGCCCCTGCTCGTCCGTGTACGTGGGCCGCGCCAGTTGCAGGCCGGCCGTCGTGAGGACGCGGGCACCGATCACCGGGACGCCGTTCTCGTCGCGGACCACGCCTTCCATGAACGACGTGTCCGCGATGCGAAACTCCATCTCCTGGCGCCCGGCCTTCACCGTCGCGTCTGCCGGACCCTCCATGACCATGGGGCTCTGGAACCCGCCGGCCTGGCCCGACCACATGCCGAACCGACCGTCGTCGCTCGACACCCAGAGCATCTGGATCCGGCCCGGCCGAACGTCGAACACGGCGCGGCCACTCGCATCCGTCACGCCGCTCCCGATGGTCTGCGGATCACCGCCGCTCGCCTCGCCGGACCCGGAGATGCCGAGGAACACCGACGCGCCCTCGACGGGCTCCCCATCGGACGCCTGGCGGATACGCACGACGAGCGTGGCGGAGCGATCGAGGACGATCTTCACCCCCGTCGCGCCGGGTGCGGACTTGTGCATCGTCACCGGGTAGCCCGGCGCGCTGGCCAACAGCATGACCTCGTCCGTCGAGGCCGCGGCGTCGACGCGGAAGGCGCCACCTGCGTCGGTGCGGGTGAACGTGCGGCCGTACATGAACGAGAGCGGGTCCTTGCTGGACAGCGCGGCGACCTTCACGCCGGCGATGCCCGCACCCGCCGCGTCGACGACCCGGCCCGCGACCACCCGCCCCGCGAGGATGCGGAGGAGAACCGGCGTTTCCGTGACCCGGTCGGCGGCGACGACCTCGCGGTGCAGCGGCTCGTAGCCCGCCGCGCGGACCGCGAGGGTGATGGCACCCGGATCCAGCGCTTCGAAGCGGAAGTCCCCGTGCCCGTCGGTGGTCGTCTTCGCGAGCGGCTCCGGCTCGCGGTCGAGATTCGAGAAGAGCTCGGTGAGGTTCCCGACCATGTCGAACAGCGAGAAGTGTCCGGCGTGCACGCCCACGACGGCGCCAGCCACGCCCCGGCCGCCTTCGTCCACCACGCGCCCCTCGAACGCGACCCGGGCACCGAGCCACAGCGTGCCGAGCGCGGTCGCCGCGCCGTCGCGCACGGTCACCCCGGGCAGCGTGCGGCCCGGGAGCGGCTGCGCGTCGAGGCGCAGGGCGTAGTCCTCGCCGGCGGGGACCTCGGCGATCCGGAAGGCCCCGGCCTCGTCGGTCTCGGCGCGGAGAGCCACCGACTCGTCGCCGAAACCGGTGCCGGTCAGGAGGACCTTCGCGCCGGGCACCGGCTCGCTCGTGGCGGCGGTGACCACCTTGCCGCTCACGAAGCCGCGGCCGACCCGCTGGCGGCGGGGGCGTCCGAACAGCACGGGCCCCTCGTCGGCCTCCTCGGCCGCGCCGGCGCCGGGCCCGCGCCCGCCCGCCTCGAGGCCCCCGGACGCCTCGCCCGACTCCGGGCCGCGCGACAGGGCGTCGCCGTCCTCGCCCGGCGAGAGGCCGCCTCCCAGGAGCCAGACGGCCAGGCCGACGCTGACGAGGAGGGCGGCGAGGAGCAGGACGAGGTTTCGGGACACGGCTTCACTCCCGGTGGGGGAAGACGTGAGGGTACCCTCCTGCGCATGCGGCGCCGCGCCAAGCCCCTCTCGATCATCCTCCTGGCCGTGCTCGGCATCGCAGCGGCCGCGGTGCTGCTGACGCCGCCCGTGTACCGGTGGCTCCTCGAGATCGGCTGGATCGACGCGGACGAGTTCCTGAAGGTCCTGCGCCGCCTCCTCCTCTTCCCGCTCCTGATCGCGCTCTTCGCCTGGCTGAAGCCCTGGCGCGACGGCGGTCTCCGGACGTACGGGCTGCTCGGGGAGAACGCGCGCGCGTCGCTCTTCCTCCGCGCGTGGGCGCTGACCGCAGGGCTCCTCCTCGCTCTCCTCGCCTGGCACTTCGTCGCGGGCTGGCTCACGTGGGAGGACCCGTTCGACGCGGACAAGGCCCTGGGGCGTCTCCGCCGGTGGCTCGGCGTGGGCCTCCTGCTGGCCGTGCTGGAGGAGTGGTTCTTCCGCGGCTGGATGGAGCGCCGGCTCCTTCGCAAGTCGTTCACGTCGATCTCCGCCGCGCTCGTCGTCGCACTCGTCTACGCCGGGATCCACGCGTTCAAACCCAGCCGCCTCGACGTCGAGGTGACGCACGACGCGGCGGGCGCCCTCGATGCACTGGGGTGGTGGCTCACGCACCTCGTCGACCCGGTGGCCTTCGGGCCGATCTTCGCGGGGCTGTTCCTGTTCAGCCTCCTGCTCTCGGCAGCGTGGCGGCGCTGGCAGACGCTCTGGGTCCCGATCGGCATCCACGCCGCAGGCATCACCGTGCTGAGGAGCTACGGGGCCTTCACCGACCGGGACCCCCAGCGAACCTGGGCCGGAACGAAGGAGCTGCTCGACGGCCCGCCCGCGTGGATCCTCCTCTGCGTGGTGCTGGCCCTGATCACCCGGGGCGGCGCGCCGCAACCCGAGGCCGACGACGCGGGTTCCAGCCGCTGAGGACCG
>JAUXCH010000041.1 GCA_030618975.1 Planctomycetia bacterium | reverse complement strand
CCGTACACGCCAAGATTATGCGGGTAGAGACCCGAATACATCGAGGCGCGATTCGAGCCGCAGCTCGCCGCCATGGTGAAGGCCTTAGTAAAGGTATGCGATTGCGACGCCAACTTATCCAGCTTGTCGAGCAACTGGCCGACCATGCCGTCGTGCTCGACCATCCCGTCGGGGTAGACGCCAAGACCGGTCTTGCCGACGGACGCGGGCTTGAGGTGCGTGTTGACGTGCATGCGGGTGCTGTTCCACCAGAGGAAGAACGGCTTGTCGCTCTTGACGGCCCTGTCCATGAAGTCCAGCGCCGCTGTGGTGACTTCTTCGTCCACCGTTTCCATGCGCTTCTTGGTGAGCGGCCCCGTGTCTTCGATCTTGCCGTCTGCGAAGCTGCGGATGACGCCGCGCGGGCCGAACTTCTTCTTGAAGTCGGCGTCCTTCGGATAGTCGGGATTCTCCGGTTCTTCCTCCGCGTTGAGGTGATAGAGATTTCCGAAGAACTCGTCGAAACCATGGTTGGTCGGCAACATCTCGTCTCGGTCGCCGAGGTGGTTCTTGCCAAACTGGCCGGTCATGTAGCCGTGCGGCTTGAGCAGGCCGGCGATCGTCGGGTCTTCCTTCCGCATGCCTTCCGGAGCACCCGGCAGGCCGACCTTGGTCAGGCCGGTTCGCATGGGAGACTGGCCGGTGATGAAGGCGGCTCGCCCCGCCGTGCAACTCTGCTGCCCATACCAATCGGTGAAGAGTGCCCCCTCCTTGGCGATGCGGTCGATGTTCGGCGTCTTGTATCCCATCACGCCCTGGTTGTAGGCGCTGACATTGAAGCCACCAATGTCATCGCCCCAGATCACGATGATGTTGGGCTTGTCGGGCCCGGCCGTGGCGGTACTGGCTGTCATGGCGAGCGCCAGCAGCACGCATCCGAGGGATGCCCACAGGGTGATTGTTCGTTGCATGGGTGATCTCCGTCTCGTGGTTGCACGTCCCCGTCTTCCATCGAGACGGTGGAACGAGGTCGGCGATTCTACGAATCGGGGAGGGGCGGATGAAGGCGATGGTTCCCGTCCATGACCCTCATGCACGTCGAGGCTCTGCGACGACGGCACCCCGATCCAGGTCGAAGGCGAGGCCGTGGCGTGCAGTTGCACAGTCGACCACGCAGAGAGCTGCGCGACTCGATCGCCGGCACGTTGTCGGTTCGGTGCCTCGATGGAGACACCCGGCTTCCGATACTGCGCCTCTCGCGCGCAGCGTGGTCCCTGACCGCCTCATTCCCGACCCCGCCCGGCTCGACGGGTACCCGCTCATCGCGAACGCCTGATCGTAGCCCTGTGACGTCGTCCGGGAACCGTGCCCGAGGGACGTAGGCCGCTACCCCTCCTCGGACGCAGCGTGCAGCAGGCCGTGACACGTAGCACGGCGCGCTGGACGGCCCAGCGAAGGCCCAATAGAATAGGTCTCGATGTCCGTCACCGACCGCATCCTGTCCCGGGTCCGGGAGACCCGACGCGCGCTGGGTCTCACCCAGGTGACGCTGGCCTCGCGAGCAGGCGTCAGTCTCGCCACCCTCCAGAACGTCGAGGCAGGGACGGCCAATCCCACACTCGGGAGCCTCCGGCGCATCCTCGCGCCGCTCGGGCTCCGGCTGCACACGATCCCCCGCGACGTGGACTGGGACGTGCTCGCGCACTTGGGAATGCCCCTGATGGCCGACCGGGTGGCGGATGGAGTCGCGGACGCGGACGCGCTTCCGGATCTGATCCGCCACGCCGCGATCGCGCTTTCGGCACCGGAGGCCGGTGACGGCACCGGGCGTCACCGGGATGCGTTGCAGGCCCTGCTCTGGGCGCTGCACAGCCACTTCCCCACGACGTACAGGGCGTGGTTCGAAGACTCCCCAGCAGTCGACGCGCTAACGCCCGTCGAACCGACCGGGCGCGTGATCAAGCTCTCCCGCATCGCGCGGGAGAGGCTGGCGGACGTGCTGTGAGCGGGCTCGACGCGAAGTTTCTCGCGCGCTTCGTCGTGCTCGCCGCGGATCGACTGGACGGCGACTGGGTCGTCATCGGGGGTTGCGTGCTTCCCCTGCTGGGTGTGGAGCACCGGGTGACCGTCGACATCGACGTTGCGGGTCCCGACGACGCGGACATGGGGCAGATGCTCGTGCTCATGGAGATCGCGGAGGAACTGGGGCTGCCGGTCGAGACGATCAACCAAGCCGGCTCGCACTTCCTGCGCCGCATCGAAGACTGGCAGGAGCACCTGATCGAAGTGCAGCGCGGCAAGCGTGCGACGATCCATGTTCCGGATGCCACGCTGTTCCTCCTCCTGAAACTGCGTCGCCTGACGGAGGCGGATCTGCTCGACTGCGCGGAGATGCTTCAACTCGTGAAACAGCAGGGGGGCGATGTCGACACCAGCCGCGTGCGTGCTGCGGTTGCAGAGGCTCTCGAACACACCCCCACGGCAGGACGCCGGGAGCGACTCGGGCAGCTGCTCCGGATGCTCGATCGGAGGGTCTAGGTGGGGAGGCCCGGGCTCGCGGGAAGAAGCTCGAGAGTCGACCCTGCCGGGATCAGCACGAACCTCATCCCGGAGGCGTTCTCGAGTTCGCCCTCTGCATCGAGCCGCTCGGCTGCGTCGTGCTCGAGCTGGAACCGCGCCCAAGGGAGGTAGGCCGCTACGCCTCCTCGGACGGGGGCGCGGCCTCGCCCAGCAGCTCGTCGAGGTACTTGGGGAGCATCTCGCGCCAGGTCACCCAGTCGTGGCGGTACGACTCGCCCCAGGAGTCGACGCGGTTCGGGATGCCCCGCGCGCCGAGGGCGTTGGCGACCTTCCAGGACTCCTCGGGATCCTCGTACGCGCCCTCGCCGTGCGTGAGCAGCACGAAGCGCTCGCGGAGCCGGCGGAGGTGGTCTCCTTCCTCGTCGAGCTCCGGCAGGAAGTGGAGCGGCGAGGAGTGGAAGTAGTCCGACGTCACCGGCCCCTCGAGGAACTTCTCGAGCCCGTAGGTGCCGCTCATGCAGATGGCTGCCTTGCACACGTCCGGGTGGCGGCACAGGAACGCGAGCGCGTTGAACGCACCCAGGCTCGCCCCGGCCGTCACGATCTCGACCTCCTCGTCCGCGCAGTCCTTGCGGATGGCCGGCAGGACCTCGTGGTAGAGCGCGGAGTCGAACTGGTTCTGCACGCGCGCGGCCGCCTGGCTGGTGCTGTCCTCGGTGAGCCAGGCGCGGCCGGCGAGGCTGTCCACGGAGTAGAGCTTCGCCTTGCCGGCGGCGAGGTGCTCGCCGACCGCGGTGACGAGGTGGAAGCGCTCGATCTCCTCCGCGTCGCCTCCCGCCGTGGGGAAGACGAGGATCGGGGTTCCGACCTCTCCCCAGCGAACGAGGCTGATCTCCCGTCCGAGCCGCTCCGAGATCCAGGTCGTCGTTTCCTTGCTCAACTCGAAGCCTCCCGCCAGGTCTGGATCCGCGCCCAGAAGTAGTCCGTGAACTCGTCCCACTCGTGCTCGGGGAAGATCGCCTGCACCTTCAGGCGCACCGCCTCCTTCGCCCGGTCGCCGCCGAAGAACTCGCGCGCGACCTCGTCGAGGTGTCCCAGGTGCTCGGCGTCGAAGGCCGCGAAGCGTTCCGCGTCCAACCGCGTGCGCGCGTACGTTCCGTACGCGGCCAGCTTCTCCTCGTACGGCACGTCGCGGTCCGCGATCTCGAAGTACGGCGCCCAGTCCAGGTTCATGTGCATGGGACGCTTCGTCGCCGCGCAGAAGAGGGCCCACCTCAGCTTCGAGAGCACGACCCACGGGAAGTGGACGTTGAGCGACGTGACCTGCGAATCGGGACACGGGTTGGCGAAGTCGAAGGGGTGCCAGACGCCGTCCTTGCGAATCAGCTCGCAGGAATTGAAGTCCCAGCCGAAAAACGTGTTGATCGTCAGGGTCGTGTCGCGAATGAGCCGCGCCTCCGCCTCGGTGATCGTGCCCGAGGCGACGAGGTCCTGGTCGGCCTGGTAGCGCTGATGGAGCGGTGCGGAGGGGTCGTAGGAGACGATCCTCGTCTGGGGTCCCAACCCGACGCAGCGCACGAAGGCGTCGTAGGGCACGATGCCCTGCTGCACGTGCATCACGAGCCGGCCGCTCTTCTCGTACGCCTCCTTCAGCTGCTCGTCGTTCTCGGTCTTCGTGACGCCGACCCACCCGCCACCGTCGAACGGTTTCATGAACGCCGGGTAGCCGACGCATGCGCCGATTTCCTCCAGGTCGAAGAACCGGGCGTACCGCTCCAAGGTGACCTGCAGGTCCGCCTGGTCCTCGTACTCCTTGGGCGGAACCAGCATGGTGTCCGGCACCGGCATGCCGAGCTTGATCATCGCGCAGTAGCTGGTGTGCTTCTCCATGGACTGCACGGACCACGGGTTGTTGAGCACGTAGGCGCCGTCCATGAGGACGGCCTTCTTGATCCACTCCCGGCTGAGGTGGTACCAGTGCGTGAGACGGTCGAGGATGACGTCGTACGCGACGGGCTGCCTGAGGTCGAAGGGCTCGATCGTCACGCGCTCGACCTCGAAGCGGATCCGCTCCTTGCCGACCGGGATCTCGAGATCGAGCGCGGCGAGGATCTCCTCGAAGCAGATGGGCCAGCAGATATCGGCGCCCAGGGAGAGCCCGATCCTGCGGAGGGTCGCCTTCGTCATGTCCCAGTTCGCTCCTTGGGTCCGAGAACGTAGCAGATCGACTACTCGTACACCATCCACAAGGGGCCGGGGAACAGCCACGACAGCCCCTCGCGGAGACGGTCGCGCCAATTCTGCCAATTGTGGCCGTCCCGAGCCTCCACGAAGCGGACGCGCATCCCCGTCGATTGGAACACGGGAAGCATCGAACGGTTGGCCGTGATCATCGGCTCGTACACCCCGCAGCTCTGGAAGAGCTGGCGGGCGGGCAGGCCGGGCGCCTTCCGGAAGGCGTTCACGAACTCGACGACGGGATCGAACGTCGGGCCGCCTTCGTGCTCCCCGATGTCGGTGAACAGGAACGATCCGGACAGGAGGCACATCCGGTGGAAGACACCCGGATTGTGCCACGCCGTCGACAGGGACGCCACGGCGCCGAAGCTCGCGCCGAGCAGACCGCGGGACGCGGGCTGGCTCCGAATCGAGAAGCCGGTCTCCATGTACGGCACCAGATCGTCCACGACGAACGACGCGTGGCGCTCGTCGTTCGCGTACTCCACGAGGCGATCCGGCGACGTGGTCAGCGCGCAGACCAGCGGCGCGATCTCGAGCCGGTGGATCAGGTTGTCCAGCACGGTCTTCAGGTCGGCGAATCGCAGGAAATCGTCGCCGTCGTGCACCACGAGCAACGGATACCGGCGCCGCGGGCGATAGCGCGCCGGGAGGTAGACCTCGATCTCGCGGTCGCCGCCGAACGCGCGACTCGGTACGGCGCGGAGCTCCAACGTGCCCGGCCGCGCGTGCTCGTCGGGCTGCGTCCAGTCCGGCACCGCGTAGCCCTCGGTGTGGACCACGGAGTTGGCGCCGAAGGGATCGTGCGCCAGCTGATCGTTCAGGGGGTCCCGGATCAGCTGCGCGTGGCCACCTCCCGCGTCGACGCCCAGCTTGTACTCGATGCGCGAGTTCCGCGGCAGGTCGAGGGTCAGGTACCAGAGGTCCGTCCGGGGCACGCGGACGAGCGACTGCTGCTGGGGCAGGGCCTGGATCCAGTGCTGGAGGAACACGTGCCGTGCGCGACCGTGGAAGACGAACGTGACCTGCCGCCCCTCCACGAGGGGAAACGCGTGCGCAGCGAGAAACGCCTCGACGCTAGCGGACGAGAGATCCCCTCCCTCGATCCAGTCCCGGAGTGCCGTCATCGGACGCTCCCTGGGACCGTCCCGACCGGCTCCAAGGTCCCCCGGGGTCCCAGTCGGCGCGTCACCGCGGAGCCGGTCCACGCGTGGCCGTCCCACACGAGCTCCGACTCCTCGTCGAGCGCGACGCAGAGAGAGTCCGGGAAACGCTGGGCGAGCATCTGCACGCGAACCGGATCGTCGAGCTCGAGCCTGTGGCTCGCGTGCGGAAGCAGCACGACCCCGCGGCAGAGTCCGAGGCCCGGCCCGAAGACCTCCGCCCAGCCCCGCCCCTGGGGCGGCGCGTCGTGGAAGAGGACGATCTTCTCCGCCAGGACCATCGCGCCGGCGGACCACGCGAGGATGGGCAGCGTCGGCGGGACGAGATCGAGCAGGTCGAAGAGCCGCAGATGATTGTAGAGAACCCCGACGTGCCCACCGGCGATCAGGAGCGCTCGGGCCTCGGCGACTTGCGAGGCGAGATCCCGGCGGTGCCCCTCGAGGTCCGCACGCGTTGCCAGACGCTGCCCCTCGCGGAGTTCCTCCTCGAGGGCCCAGACGCGGCCCAGGTGGTGCTCGTCGAGGTCACGGAGCTGGGCAAACGCCGCCTGCCGCTCAGGCCCCATCAGATCCTCGGGCCCCTCCCGCCGGAGCAGTTCCTCGGCGGCGGGCGCCAGGTAGCGCAGGCGGAGGCGGTAGAGGCGCTCCAGCTCGCGGAGACGCTCACGGTGCTCCCTGAGGGCTTCGTAGAGGCCCGGGTCGTGCTGGAAGACCTCCTCGGCCCGCTCGTGCAGGCCGAGGTTCACGACGGGACGCTCCAGGTGCTCGCCGAGTTCCAGGTCCTCCGCCTCGCGCTCCTCCCAGCCCGCCGTGACCGCGGCGACGGGGCCGCCGCCGAGCCCGAGCCGTGCCAGGGCCGCCCCCACCGTCGGCGCATTCCGCTGCGGCCCCAGCAGGACCGTCGTCGCTCCGTGGAGGTCCCGCATCAGCCCGCGAACATCCTCAGGTCGGTGGCCACGTGGTCCGCGATCTCGATCGTTCGTGCGAGATCCGGGTGGCGGACGACGATCCAACCGTCGCCCTCGACGACCTGGCGGTAATCGCGGCGCGGCTCCCCCACCGGGACGAGATCCAGCTGGACGATGTGCTCCCCGTAGCGGGCCAGCAGGCCCTCGAGCCCCTCGATGCGCTGGATCGAGCCCGTGCCCTCCGCCCGCTTGAAGATCATGGCCACGTTGTACCGCTTCTCGACCTTCTGCGTCAGGCGCCCGTGGCAGACCGCCTCCGCCCAGCCGGTGAACACGTCCATGTCGGCCGAGTAGTTCATCGCGTGCACGAGACGGCCGCCCGGAGCACGCCCCCCGATCTCGCCGAAGACCGCCTCGCCCGCCGGAGTGCGGAACCACTCCATGTGCGTGATGCCGGACTCGAAGCCGAGTGTCTCGATGACCTTGCGTCCGAGGTCGACGCCGATCTGGATCTCCGGCGCGGCGGTGTCCGCAAGCGCGATCGAGATGGGGCTGATCCACGAATTCTGGCGCATCACCAGGGGCTTGGGGCGGTACCACGAGACGTTGTGGAAGAGGATCTCCCCGTTCGCCGAGAGCGTGTCGAACGTGTACTCCTCTCCGTCGATGTACTCCTCGACGCTCACTTCGGGCACGTGACCGAGGAGCCTCAGCGCCTTGTCGAACTCGTCCTCGCTCTGGAGGTGGTAGGTGTCGGCGGATCCGGCTCCCGCGATGGGCTTGAGGATGAGCGGATACCCGATGCGTTCGGCCGCCTCGCGACACTCCTGCTCCGTGGTCGCCCGCGCGTGCCGAGGCGTCCGGATGCCTGCCGCGTCCAGCACCTGCTTCATCCGCTCCTTGTCGCGGAACGCGACCGAAGCCTCCACGCCGAGGCCCGGCAGGCCGAAGGCCTCGCGGATCCTGGCGACCACCTCCATGCCCGGCTCCCACAGGCACTCCGCGCGGTCGAGCTCGCGCCCGCGCAGCCAACCACGGACCTCGTCGACGACGGCGTCGGCGTCCCAGAGGCTTCGGACCTGGCGGTAGTCGGACAGGGCCTCGCGCGCTTCGGCGGGGAGCGCGGCGAGCGGCTGGTCACCGAGGCCGTAGACGCGGGCGCCGACCTCGGCGAGGCCGCGCGTGAAGTGCGGCATGTCCCCGGGGAAACCGGGGGAGAGCATCAGCACGTGGACAGTCACGGCGCACCTCCCTGCTCCAGATCCACGCAGAGGAGGCTCACCACGCGCTGGAGGCCGCCCCGCACGCGGTCCGTGTCCTCGTCGCGGAGGATCACGTACCCCTCTCCCTCGTAGCTGCTCGCCTTGGGCTGCCCGGCCTGCGGCAGCTTCGCCTCCACCACGAGATCTCCGATCTCGGCCTGCGCCTCCTCGAGACCGCGGATCCCCTGCACGCGCCCCTCCCCCTGCGCCCGAAGGAACGCGGCGCCCGCGGCCCACCTCCGCTCGGGGACCTCGAAGCGGTCCATCGCGACCAGCCGGACCCACGCCTCGTAGAAGTCCATGTCGTGCGCGTAGCCCAGCAGCGTCGTGAACTGCGCGCCGGGCGGGCGCGCCGCGACCTCCGAGATCGCGATCGTGCCGTCGTCGCGGCGAAACCACTCCATGTGCGTGATCCCGGTGTCCATGCCCAGGACGTCGAGCGCGCGCGCACCGGCTTCGTGGATCGGCGCGTACTCCGGTCCCGAGATGTCCCGCGGCAGAACCACCGCCCATTGGATCCAGGGGGTCTGCATGACCTCGAGCGGCGTCGGCGCGTACTCCGTGACGGAGTGGAGGAGGTGGCGGCCGTCGAGGGTCACCGTGTCGAAGGAGAACTCCCGGCCGAACAGGAACTCCTCGAGCAGCACCGGGTCGCCCGGGCTGGGCGGCATCGTTCTCAGGTACCCCGCCAGCTCCCGCTCCCCGTCCACCCGGAAGGTGTTTCGGGCGCCGGCTCCCGCCGGTGGCTTCACGACCACCGGGTAGCCGCTCTCGCGACCGAACGCGAACGCATCCTCCGCGTTCGTGCAGAGACGGTGCCGGGCGCACGGGAGGCCGTTGGACCGCAGCACGTCCTTCATCAGGGCCTTGTCGCGGAACCGGTGGGCGGCCTCGGGGCGCATCCCCGGCAGGTCCAGCCGCTCCCGGACCTCGGCCAGGGCCTCCTGGAGGGGCTCCAGGATGCCGATCAGCCGATCCACCCGGCCCCCCAGGGCGCGGGCGAGCTGCCGCACCCCCTCGGTGAGCTGCGAGGCATCCATGGCGTCGGGAACGCGGTGGAAGGCGTCGAACTCCCCCCTCAGCTCGGGGGGGAACCGCTCGATCGGGTCCTGGGAGAGCACGCCGAGACGCAGGCCCTCCGCGCGCAGCCGGCAGGCCGCCTGCACGAAGCGGAGGGTGGCGTCCATGGCGAACGGTACGGCGAAGACGACGTGTGTCATGGGACGCAGAGCCTAGCGCGGCGGGTCGCCTTCCTCCACAGGCGGGTAGAGACCGCGGCCCCATGCGGCACCCTCCCCCCTCTGTGCGGTGCCGGGCACCGATACCGCACGGCGTCAGGCCCCCCCCTCCAGCGCCGTGCGAGGCGCCCGCACCCGTCTCGTCTCCTCCGAGGTCGCCCCGTTCGCCAAGCCGGCGACGACGGGCCCGCGGGCCACGGCGGCCGGGCCGCGTTCTCCTCTCCTTCGCCCGGCATGCGCGGAGCGTTCCGGCCCGGGCTCCGGAGGGAGGTCGCCGAGACCCGGTCGAACACCGCGGAGAGGTGATCCAGGACCCATGCGTCGTTCGGAACCGGCGAACCGATCGGGATCCTCCACGGGCTCGCCGTGGCGACCTGGTCGCGGAGGACCAGGGAGAGCGGGGCCGGCCTCAGGCTCGACGACCGTTCCGGCCACACGGACCGTGGCCGACGCCCCGGCATGCTCGAGATCCTGACGGCGGAAACGGATCGATGCACGGGGCGTTGAACCCCATGCGCTGGATCACGCAGGTCGGCGCTGGGGCGGCAGCGTGTCCATCCCCGATGAACCCGACGCTCGGCGCCGCAGTCACCTGGCACACGCGAGGTACACAAGCGAGGTACTGGCGGAGAGGCGAGGGCTCGCGACCGCACGACCACGGGTCCGTGCGGTCCGACTCCCGGCTCACTCTCCGATTCCCCATTCACCCTCGACTCTCCAATGTCACGCCGGGTTGCCATCTTCGGCGTAGATTGCGGCGCATGGGAATCGCACCGGCAGTGAGTCCGTGGACCCGGCTGCCCAGGTGGGCACGCGTCGCGTTGGGCCTCGGCTTCTTCTTCTTCCTCGTGCCCTGGTTCTCCGTTCAGGTGCTGCCGGCCTCCTGGACCTTCATCTTCGGCGCCTGGGCGGCGTGGATGCTGTGGTTCGCCTTCGGTCGACCGGGTCGGACAAGACGCGCGCTGTGGTTCAACATCGGTGTGGCCTTCCTGGCCCTCGCGGGCGCGGAGCTCTATCTCGAGTTCCAACCGCCGACGAAGGCGAGCCCCCGCTCCGGCGCGCACCGCGGCTACACCCGCCCGGACGCCGATCTCGGCTACGCGCCGGTCCCCGGCGTGAGACGCACGATCGCGTATTGCTTCGGCGACGAGAAGATCCTGGAGGTGACCTACACGATCGACGAACGGGGCTGCCGCATCGGTCCGCCCTCGCCGTCGCCCACGGCGCCGTCCGTGGTGTTCTTCGGCGGCTCTTACACGTACGGCCAGCCGATCGAGGACCACGAGACCATCGCGAACCAGGTCGGCGAGCTCACAGAGGGCCGCTTCACGCCCGTGAACCTCGCCTTCTTCGGGTACGGTCCGCACCAGATGCTCGCCATGCTGCAATCCGGACGCGCGGAGGCGGTTGTCGAGAGGACGCCGTCGCACGCGTTCTACCTGGCAATCGGCGACCATGCCCGGCGGGTGGCCGGCCAGGTCCACTGGGACATGGCGGGACCGCGCTACCGTCTGATGCCCGACGGCACCGTGAGACGCGACGGGCAGTTCGACGAGGGAGTCAGCTCCGTCCAGAAGCGCCTCCGCAAGTGGCTCCGCGCCTCGAACATCGCCCACCTCTTCCTCTTCCGCAAACGGGAGATCACGCAAGATCAGCGCGACCTCCTGGCCGCGGTCGTCAGGGCCTCGCGCGATCGCATCGCCGAGATCTGGCCCGGCTGCCGATTCCACGTGCTGCTGTGGGACCATCCCCGCCCGACCGCGGACCTGATCGCCTCGGCGCTCGAGGCGCAGGGCATCGAGGTCCACCGGGTGAGTGAAGCGCTTCCCGGATTCGAAGAGTATCCCGCTCGCTACGCCGCGCACGCGCACGACCCGCACCCGAGTGCCGACGCCGCGAGGGGCATCGCCGCGTGGATCGTCCGCGAGTTCCTCGAGAATCCGTAGGCGTCCCGCGTCAATCCGCCGGGTAGCGCTGCGGCGCGACGCCTCCCGCGATCTCCGCGGCGGACGCGGCTCGTACCGTTCGGGAGGCCTGCGGCACGCTGGAGATGAGGGACACCCCACGGAGACCGAACCGGGGATCCTTCGTCGCGGCCTCGAGGAGGTTCTGGCACGCCGGGCTCGCCGTCCGCGGGCAACCGGCAGCCGGGTGCGGTACAGTCCCCCCCCTACACCATGAAAAGTACCCGCATCGCTCTCGTCTCCTCCGAGCTCGCCCCGTTCGCCAAGACCGGGGGGCTGGCCGACGTGGCCGCGGGTCTCTCGAGGTACCTGAGGACGGCCGGCCACGACGTTCGCCTCTTCCTGCCGCTCTACCGCAGCATCCGCGAGGGCGGGTGGCCGCTCGAGCCCTCGAAACACGTGCCGGAGATCGAGCTCTCGTTCGGCTCCCGGACGTACACGTTCTCCATCTCGACCACGCCCCTGCCGGCGCCGGACGGGTCGATTGCCAGGCGGGCACCCTACGTCCACCTCGTCGACTGCCCCGCGCTCTTCGACCGGCCCGGGATCTACACGCAGGACGGGGACGAGCCCCTCCGCTTCGCCCTGCTCTCCCGCGCGGCCATCGAGACGTGCCAGCGGATGCAGTGGGCGCCGGACGTCTTCCACCTGAACGACTGGCACACGGGGCTCCTCCCGCTCACCCTGCGGACGCTGTACGCCTGGGACCGGCTCTTCGAGCAGACGCGCACCGTGATGACCATTCACAACATCGGCTACCAGGGCGTCTTCGACGTCTCCGTGCTCGAGGAGCTGGGGCTGATGGACCAACGGCGCCACCTCGACCAGGACGACCTGCGCGAGGGGAAGGTCAACTTCCTGAAGACGGGCCTCCTGCACGCCGACGCGATCACCACGGTGAGCCGGCGTTACGCCGAGGAGATCCAGACACCGGAGTACGGGATGGGTCTCGACGGCATCCTGCGGCGCCGCAAGGACGTGCTGCACGGCATCGTCAACGGGATCGACTACGGCGACTGGAACCCCGAGACCGACACCCTGATCCCGCACCGCTACACGGCGGACGACCTCGAAGGCAAGCGGGACAACAAGCGGGCATTGCTCGAGAGTTTCAGCCTCGCGTTCGACGAACGCGTGCCGGTGCTGGGCATCGTCTCCCGGCTCACGCACCAGAAGGGATTCGATCTGCTCCCCGTCGTGCTGCCCGTGCTGCTCCAACGCGAGGACCTCCGGGTATTGGTCCTCGGGAGCGGCGAGGCGAGCCACGAGGAGTACTTCCAGTGGCTCCGCGACACGTGGCCGACCAAGGTCGGGATCTACCGCGGCTACGACAACGACCTGGCGCACCGGATCGAGGCCGGCGCCGACATGTTCCTCATGCCCTCCCGCTACGAGCCCTGCGGATTGAACCAGATGTACAGCCTCAAGTACGGGACGGTGCCCATCGTGAGGCGGACGGGCGGCCTCGCCGACACCGTCGAACCCTTCGATTCCGCCACCGGGGAGGGTACGGGTTTTCTCTTCGATGCCTTCGAGTCCGAGGCGCTCCACGCGGCGCTACGCGAGGCCCTGGGCGTCTGGCAGGAGCCCGAGACCTGGGCCCGCCTCGTGAAGAACGGCATGGCGCAGGACTTCTCGTGGGAGCGCCAGGGTCCCCTGTACGAGGCGCTCTACGAGGCGCTGACCACGCCCCCCGGATAGCATGCCCACCGGATCACCGGAGAGCCGGTCTTCCGGGTCGCCGAGTTGCTGGAATAGGAGGCCGCCATGCGCGTCGTCTTCGTCGAACCCGCCTTCCCCAAGAACCAGCGCGAGTTCGTGCGCGCCCTGGCCGAGGTCGGCGCCGAGATCTGGGCGATCGGCGAGGCGCCGGTCGAAGCCCTGTCGCAGGAGATCGGGCAGCGGCTCGCGGGGTACGAGCAGGTGCGCTCCGTCGTTCACGAGCCCTCCCTCGAGGAAGCCGTCCGGCGCATCCAGGAACACGGCTGGGTCGATCGCCTGGAGGCGACCGTCGAGGCGCACATGATGGCCGTCGCCCGGGTGCGCGAGGCCTGCTCGATCCCCGGCACTTCCGTGAGGACCACCTTCCTCTGCCGCGACAAGCCCGCGATGAAGGAGGTGCTCCGGGAGGCCGACGTGCCGTGCGCACAGTCCACCGGCGCCGAGTCCGCCGACGACGTGCGGCGCTTCGCCGAAGAGGTCGGCTACCCCCTGATCCTGAAGCCGCACGACGCGGCGGGCGCGGCCGGCACCTACCGCGCCGACGACGAGGCGAGCCTCGAGGAGGCGATCCGGGACACGCACGTCGACCAGGGCAAGCCCACGGCGGTCGAGGAGTTCGTCGAAGGCCACGAGGCGTTCTACGACACGCTCACCGCGAACGGCGAGGTCGTCCACGACTTCATCAGCCACTACTACCCGAGCGTGCTGGAGGCCATGCGCACCCGCTGGATCTCCCCGCAGATCCTCACGACGAACCGCGTCGACGAGGAGTCCTACCAGGAGGTGCGAGCGCTCGGAAAGCGGGTGGTCGAGGTCCTCGGGATCGAGACGTCGGCCACGCACATGGAGTGGTTCTTCGGCCCCAAGGGCCTGAAGTTCTCCGAGATCGCGTGCCGCCCGCCCGGGGTCAGCGTGTGGGACCTGTACGGCGCCGCCAACGACCTCGACCTCTACCGGGAGTGGGCCCAGGTAATCGTCCACGGCGGGAGCGAGTCGAGGGCCTCCCGGCGCTACGCCGCCGGCATGATCGCGCTCCGCCCCGACCGGGACGGCCGGATCACGGGCTACGAGGGTGTCGAGGAGATCCAGCAGGCGTACGGCTCCCACATCCACGACCTCCACCTCCCCCCCCCGGGGACGCCGACCCAAGGGGTCGGGGGCGGCTACATGGCCAACGCCTGGGTCCGGATGCTCGACCCGGACTACGACGCCCTCCGCGCCATGCTGGACCAGGTCGGCGAAACCGTGCAGGTCCACGCCGAGTAGGCCCGTTCCAGGCGCTGCAGGCCCGGTCCCGGCACTTCCGTCCCCCCCGCCCCCCGCCTTCGGGTACACCTCGGGTCCTGCGCAAGGCTCGGCCCCGGCCCTTCGGGGGAGGGGGCGGCTCGCGGCAGGTACACGTAGGGAGACAACGAAGATGAAGCAGAGAAGTTGCGTGGCCCTGGCCGCGCTCGCGCTGCTCGTCGGGGTTCTGGTGCCGTTCATCGCCGCACCGGCCTCCGCCGAGGACGCACAGGCAGCCCCTGGCCCCCGGGCGTTCGAGACGCCGG
>JAUXCH010000412.1 GCA_030618975.1 Planctomycetia bacterium | reverse complement strand
CGTCGATCGCGGCGCACCCTCGCCGCTCCGCAAGCCGCAGTGGAACGTGGAGCTGCACGAGTTTCGCCGTACGCGCGCGACGACGGACGGCCAGGGGCGCTATCTCGTTCGGGGTGTGCCCTCGCCCGCGGAGATCGTCGTGTATGCCCGCGCACCCGACGGATCCGAGGGGCGGAGCGATCCGCTCGCGCTCCCACGGCCCGGCCGGCGCCATGAGACCGACGTCATCGTGTCGGCGCTGGGCTCGATCGAAGTCGCCTTCGAGGATTCGGATACCGGGGAGTCCTTGTCCTCCAACTACGTCCGCTGCTCGTTGGACGTTCCGTGGACGGAGGCTCGCGACGATCAGAAGGCCCGGGACGATCCCGACACCCCGTTGGCCCTCCTTCGCGATGTCGCGGCAGGCCCGCACGAGATCCACGTCGACTCGGGGGACTTCCTCACACCGGCCCCCGTGCCGGTCGAGGTCCGTACCGGAGAGGTGACGCGCGTCCGAGTCACCCTCGATCCCGGCCTCGAGGTCACGGGCCGCGTCGTGGACGTCGAAGGCCGCCCGCTGGACGTCCACGTCGTGTTCGCCGCGACGTGGCGGGGGATCCCTCAGGTCCAGGTGACGACGACGACCCACGAGGACGGTCGCTTCACGCTGCGCGGCATACCCCCCGTGGCCGGCGAGCTCCGTGTCATCGACGACAGGGGCGAGAGCACGTCGTGGAAGGACGTCGAGGTGGCCGGTGACCTCGGCGACCTCGTGTTCGCCCCCGGGCCTCGCCTCGTGGGGCGACTCCCTCCGGACTTCCGGACCACGTCCATCTCCTGTGGCGTCCTGCGCGTCACGGGGGGCGGCCGGTCGTCCGGGCTCGGGGCAGACGAGCAGGGACGGTTCCAGATCGCCGGCATCGAGGCCGGTGTGCCGACCAACGTCTACCTCCGTCCGGCGGGGGGCGCGGCGCTGGTCTTGCGCGGCCTCGTGCTCGAGCCGGGCGAGGTGCGAGATCTCGGGCAGGTCGAGTTTCCACCGCCGCAGGCCGTCGAGGGCCGGGTCGTCGACGCCGACGACCGGCCGGTGCGCGACGCCCTGGTCCGTACGGCACAGTGGTGGTGCGACGACCGGACCCGTACCGACGAAGACGGCCGATTTCGCCTCGAACGGCTTCCGCCGGGCCCGTCGACCCTGTGGATCGAGCGAGAGCCGGACCCGCCTGCCTTCCATCCGGTCGAAGTCACGAAGGGAATGGACGCGCTCACGGTCCGGCTCGCACGTCCCGGTACGCTTCGCTTGCGGATCGTGCGGTCGAGCGGGGAACCGCTCGCGAACGTGCCCGTGAACGTGTTCCCACGCTTCGACACGGGAGTTCCGGACTGGAATCGGCGCGTGATCGAGCGGACGGACAGCCGAGGGGTCCTCGAGCTGTCGCTCTCTCCGGGCTTCTACGGCGTCCTCCCCCACAGTGCGGCGCGCGTGGAGCTCGTGAGCCCGGAGCCGCGCATCCGGATGGGCTCCGGAGACACCGTGGAGCTCGAGCTCGAGGTCCGCTGAGCCGCATCCAACGCACCGATTCGCCGGTCCCGATGCCCGGGGTCCGCACCGCGTCAGGGACGGGGAGCGGTCTTCGCGATCCTCTGGAAGAACTGCAGGAACTCCTGGAACTGGCGACGCTTGTCGAACCGCTCCGTCATCAGCGTGCGGCCGGCCGTGGCCATCGTCTGGCGAAGCTCGGGGTCGGAGCCGAGGCGGACGAGGGCGTCGGCCAGCTGCCCCACGTCGCCCGGCTCGACCAGGAGTCCGGTCTCGCCGTCGTGGACGACCTCGGGCGTTCCGGCGAGCCGGGTGGAGACGACCGGAACCTCCATGGCCATCGACTCGAGCAGCACGTTGGGGAGCCCCTCCTTGTGCGTGCTGGCCAGGACCAGGAGGTCGAGCAGCTCGAAGATCACCTCGGGTTCGCTGGTGAAGGGCACGAACGAGACGTTGCGCTCGAGTCCCTTGTCGGCCACGACCTGCTTCAGCTTCTCCTCGTCGGGGCCGTCTCCCACGAGCAGCAGGAGGACCTCGGGAAGCTCCTTCCGTACCCGCTCGATGGCGTCGAGCAGGAGGACCTGGCCCTTGCGCTCCTCGAACGACCCGAGGCAGCCGATCACGGGGCCGGCGCCCTCTCGAAGCGGGTAGCGCGCTCGCGCCGTTTCGGCACGGGCCTCGCTCGGCGTGTAGCGGACGACGTCCGTGCCCTGGTAGATCAGCTCCACGTGGTCGGCGGGGATCTCGTAGTCGTCGACCATGTAGTCGCGCGTGAACCCCGTGATGGCGGCGACGTGGTAGCGGATGTCCGGGTCGGGCTTGTAGTACCGCCGCTCGTACTCGGGGACGATGGTGCCCGACTTGGGCACGAGCACCGTGCTCAGTCCGGCGTCGTCGATGCAGCGCGCCGCGAAGACCGAGCAATGGAATCCCTCGCGAGGCGGGTGAACGGTGCAGACCGCGACGTCCGCGCTCTCGAGCGCGTGCGTCCAGATCCGCCGTGCCTCGGCGTCCTGTCGCGTGACGGCCAAGTAGCCGTACGTCACCAGGTCCACGTCCGTGGAGCGTGCGTCCTCCGCGTTCCATCCGTCCTCGCTCGTGAGCAGCGTGACGTCGGCGCCCTGGGCGCGAAACTCGCGCATGGCCTCCGAAACCCAGATCTGGGTGCCGCCGCGGAGCCCCGTGTCCTCGATGAAGCAGACCCTCATGGCGTGCGCCTCCTGACTGCTAGCTCGTGGTGGTCTCGTTCAAGTCGTTCAACGCGGTCCCGAACTCCTGGGTCAGGTCTCGCATGCTGTACCGGCTGGCCACGGCGAGGCGGTTGTGTCGCACGCGGTTCGCCAGACCCGCCGGGAGGAAGATCGCGTCCGTGATCTGCTGCAGCAGGACCGTCTCGAACTCCCCCTCGGGAAACCGGTCGCACTCGATCCGCAGGTTCGGCTCGAGATGCTCGCCGATGACCTTCGCGTAGACCTCCCGCGGGCGGTACTCGCTGCAGACCAGGGGTCGGCCGGCCGCGGCCGCCTCGAGGATCGGTAGCCCCCGCCCCTCGGTCGAGCTCGGGAGCAGGGCCAGATCCGCGATGTGGTAGAGATCGGCGACGGTCAGGTTCTGGATCTCGCGCCTCTGGAACGAGGAGTGTCCGAGCCGTCCGACCGAGAACGCCAGGTGGACGCGCCGCGCGGCCCGGGGGGGGAGCTCGGCGAGCACGGCGCCGAAGGCCTCGAGGATGCTCCTCAGGGCTGCGCCGTGCTCGATCTGGACCGGTCCGGTGACCTGCAGGGTGAGCCTCAACTCCGTGCGCTCGTCGAAGAGCACGCGAAAGGGCGGATAGCGGAGCAGCGCTCCGATCAGGTGCCAGTCCTTCTCGATCTGCTTCCGGTCGACGACCCGCGTGGGCTGGAGGATCCAGAGGGAGTCGCGGTCCAGGCAGCGATCGGCACCCTCCTCCACCCCGAGCATGACGGGGGTCTGATCGTGCATCCAGGTGTCGAGGTTCGCCGAGAAGCGCTCCAGCTTCGTGACGTCCACGATGCGCTGGCCGTCCCCCAGGATGAGCTCCAGGCGCCGCCTGAGCTCGGCGCGGCGCTCCCGGTCGCAGGGAACGAAGAACGTATCCTCGATGAAGGTGCCGATCTCCCGGACCCTGTCGCTCGAGAACCCGTACCGCTCCACCAGCGACTCGACCTGCACCGCGTTGATCACGAGCTGCAGCCATCGCCGCCCGTTCCACGGGAAGAGCCGCTCGAGCAAGCGGAAGAAGGGCGCGTTCTCCACGTTGCGGAAAAAGTGGTCCCGCGCACCCCTGGGCTCGCCGGGCGCGCGCTCCGAAGCCGGCTTGCCGCTCTCCCAGTAGAAGTCGTGCGACGAGTTGAGCACCGGCGTGCCGAGGACCTCGGAGACGAGCACGGTCGCCAGCGCGAGGGCCGGATTCCCCGGGTTGGAGTTGACGTTCACCGGCACGAGCAGCCCGATCCGGTGCTCGAGGACGTGGTCGGCGAGCCTGCGGGCGAGGTCCGTCGCCTGGGACCAGATTTCGACGGCCAGCTCCGAGGAACGCTCGCTGCCCTCCGGCATGTCTTCCTCGAAGAGGCCCGCGAACCACCGGCCCCCGTCCCACTTGGCCCAGCCGTTGGCGCCGGGAAGGAGGTGGGTTGCCCAGCGATCGACCAGGACCAGGTGGGCGGATTCGCTGAAGTTCCCGCCCACGCAGTGAATGGGAACGTCGATGCCGCGACCTGCGAACAGTCGCTCGAAGCACGCTGCGTACTTCGCGATCTCGATGGTCACGCCGTCGATGCCGTACTCGAAGGTCAGGAAGGCGACCCCCCGCGCGGCGCTCTCGAAGACGTCCACTTCGCCGGGTCCGGCGTCACCCCGCCGCAGTCCGTCGAGCACGGTGTGGATGTCGTCCCACGTACGGACCTCGGCTCCGGTCACGCTGTCGAGTTCGGCGCGGGCCTGTTCGAGGGTGGCGTTGCTCAAGGGGCGTCTCTCCTCGGGGGCGGCAGTGTACTCGCGAACCGAAGGCGCTCAGGAGCCGCCGAGGCTCACGCCCATCGTGCCGGCGTCGAGCTCCATCTCGAGGCGTTCAACGCCGCGGAACACGACCACCGTGACTCTCTCCTTGTCCGCGGCCTGCGCACCCTGCATCGCGGCGCGCAGGTCGTCGATCGAATCGACGCGCTTGCCGTCGTAGCTCTCCAGATAGTCGCCGCGCTTCACGCCCGCCTTGGCGGCGTTGCTCCCTTTCTGGACACCCGTCACGAGGAGGGTGGGGGCGGGCACCATCCCTGTCGGATTGCGGTAGAGGATCAGGTAGGCGCGGACGATGTGGCTGGCCTTGTGGATCTCCCCGTCTGCCGGTGTCCGTTCCGCGTCACCGAAGTCGTAGGGTTTCGGCTCGTAGCGGAACCCCGCCTCCTCCCCGGGTTGCAGGTGCGGCGTCAGGTCGATCCACCACGGCCGTACGACGCCGCCCGGTGCCCACCCGGCGCGCGGGTACTTCCAGGTGCCGTACTGCGGTCGGTTGGGGTTGAGGTAGCAGTCGGTCTTCCAGAGTACGTTCACGAAGCGCTGCTCCTCGCCCGTGGCCGGTGCGAAGACGAGCGCGCGCTCCGAGGACGTGAACTCGCCGACCTGCGAGTGG
>JAUXCH010000670.1 GCA_030618975.1 Planctomycetia bacterium | reverse complement strand
GACGATGTCGCCCTCGTGCAGCACGTGGTGTTCGCTGGGGATCCCGTGGCACACGACCTCGTTCACCGAGGTGCAGCAGTGCTTCGGGAAGGGGGCGTCCCCGCCCGGCGGGTACAGGTACGGCGCGCTGACCGCGCCGCGGGCCCTGGTGGCCTCGTGGATGGCGCGATCGATCGCGTCGGTCGTGACACCCGGTTCGATCATCGGCTCGATGAGATCCAGCAGGCTCGCGGCGAACCGCCCGACCTCCCGCATCGAAGCGATCTCGGCGGGTGGAAGCAGGACGGGGCCGTAACGGCGGCGGCGGCGACGAACCATGAACTCTCCTGAAGCAGGGGCTTCTACCACGAGGCCCGGGGCAGGCGGAACCGTCCCCCCAGCCCCCTATCCTCGAAGTCCCGGGCCTCGTGAGCCCGTCGTCCCGGAGACTCCATGGCCGACCCCTCGAAGGCCCGCGAGCGCCAGCCGACCGACGTGCGGCCGATCCTCGACCGGATCCGCCGCGACGGCTTCCTCGGCGAGGGTCTCGTCGTCGACGACGTCAGGCCCGCGACCGAGCCACGCTACGCCGACCTGCCGGAGGGGTTGGATCCCAGGCTCGCACCCGCCCTCGCGTCCCGCGGGATCACGCGGCTCTACACCCACCAACGCGAGGCCTTCGACCACGTCCAGGCCGGACGAGACACCGTCGTGGTCACCCCCACGGCCAGCGGGAAGACGCTCTGCTACAACCTCCCGGTCCTCGACGCGGTCCTGAAGGAGCCCGGCTCCCGCGCCCTCTACCTGTTCCCCACGAAGGCCCTCTCCCGGGACCAGGCAGCCGAGCTCCTGGAACTCATGCAGGCGGCCGAGCCGGACCTCGCCACCGCCGTCTACGACGGCGACACCCCCCCCGCCGAGCGGCGCGTGATCCGCGACCGCGCCCACGTCCTCATGTCCAACCCGGACATGCTGCACACCGCCGTGCTCCCCCACCACGCCCGGTGGATGCGGGTCTTCGAGAACCTGAAGTACGTCGTCATCGACGAGCTCCACACGTACCGCGGCGTGTTCGGAAGCCACCTGGCCAACGTACTGAGACGGCTGCGCCGCGTCTGCCGGTTTCACGGTTCCGATCCCGTCTTCCTGGCGACCAGCGCCACGATCGGCAACGCGAAGGCGTTCGCCGAGTGCCTGCTCGAACGCCCGGTGGAGCTCGTGGAGGAGAACGGCGCCCCGCTCGGCGAGCGCCACTTCCTCGTCGTGAATCCCCCCGTGGTGAATCCCGCCCTCGGCCTCCGCGCCTCCTACCTCACCGTCACGCGCAAGGTCGCGTCGATCTTCCTCCAGGCTGGGATCCACACCATCGTCTTCGCCGGTGCCCGCACGACCGCCGAGGTGATGACGAAGTACCTGAAGGACCTCTTCCGCCACAAGGTCGCCGGCAAGCCACGCGTCGTCGGCTACCGCGGCGGCTACCTCCCGAAGGAGCGCCGCGGCATCGAACGCGGGCTCCGCGACGGCTCCATCCTCTGCGTGGTCTCGACGAACGCCCTCGAGCTCGGCATCGACATCGGTTCCCTCGACGCCTGCGTGCTCGCGGGCTATCCCGGCACCGTGGCCAGCACCCGGCAACAGGCGGGCCGGGCGGGCCGCCGCCAGGGCGCCAGCGCGGCCGTCCTCGTCCTGCGCTCGCATCCGCTCGACCAGTACCTGGCGGACCATCCGGAGTTCCTCCTCGAGGGCTCGCCGGAGTGCGCCCACATCAACCCCGACAACCTCCAGATCCTCGTCAGCCACCTCAAGTGCGCGGCCTTCGAGCTGCCCATCGAGGACGGCGAGGCCTTCGGCCGGGGCGCGGGCGCCGACGACGTACCCGAGGTGCTCGCCTGGCTCGAGGAGCAGGGGGTGCTCCGGCACGCCGGCGGTCGATGGCACTGGTCGGCCGACATCTACCCTGCGAACGACATCTCGCTCCGCAGCGTCACCTCGACCAACTTCGTCGTCGTCGACACCACGAACGACAAGAACGATGTGATCGCCGAGGTCGACTACTCCTGGGCCTTCACCACGATCCACGAAGGCGCCATCTACATGCTGCAGTCCGAGCAGTACCACGTGGACCGCCTGGACTGGGAACGCCGCAAGGCTTTCGTCCGGAAGGTCGACTCCGAGTACTACACCGACGCGCTGAGCTACGCGCAGGTGAAGATCCTCCACGTGCTGCGACCCGCGGCGGCCGGCGCCCCCTTCCCCGTCGAGTACGGCGAGGTGCGCGTCGTGCGCAAGGCGATCGGCTACAAGAAGATCAAGTTCTACACGCAGGAGAACCTCGGCTGGGGCGACATCCTCCTCCCGGAGGACACCTACCACACCCAGTCCACGTGGTTCACCGTTCCACCCGCGGTCCTCGAGACGTTGGACGTCCCCCAGAGCGACCTCCTCGACGCCCTGCACGGCATCGCCCACCTCACGCACGGCCTCGCGTCCCTCCTCCTCATGTGCGACGGACGCGACCTCGGCGTCGTCCTCGGCGACCGCTCGCGCGAGTGGTTCTCGCGGCCCGCCCGGCCCGGCGCCCCCGAGGTTCCCCTGCCGCCCCAGGATCGCTTCGAGCCGACGATCTTCCTCTACGACCACTACTCGGGCGGCATCGGCCTGGCCGAGGCGCTCCACCCGCGGGTCGGGGAGCTGCTCGGCGGCGCGCGCGACCGCCTCGCCCAGTGCCCCTGCCAGGCGGGCTGTCCGTCCTGCGTGGGCCCCGAGGGCCAGGTCGGCCCCCGTGGGCGAAGGCCCTCGCGGCCCGACTCCTCGACCGCATGGTCGCGTCCGCGGACCCGCGCCCGGCCGCCGCGAGGGTCTGAGCGACGTCGGACGGGGCCGGAGCGGGGACCCCACCCCCTAGAATCCCGGACAAGGTGGTCATGCCGCAGCACGCGGAGGCCGGCGCATGCACCAAGAGCAGTACAATGGCCCTGCCATGGCCTTGGATCTGACCACGCGCAGAGTGCCGCTAGACACGGACCCGAACGGCGTCGTCCGGGTCGGAAGAACGCGCGTGACGCTCGATACACTCGTTGCGACCTTCGAGGACGGGGCAACGCCTGAGGAGATCGCGCAGCAGTTTCCCTCCGTGGAGCTGGCCGACGTGTACGCGGTCATCGCCTACTACCTGGAGCGGCGGACCGATGTGCGGGCCTACCTCGCGAAGCGCGAGGCTACGCGGGAACTCGTCCGTAGCCAGAACGAGCAACGGTTCGACCCAGTTGGGGTCCGGGAGCGGCTGCTCCGACGGCAGCGGGCTTCCGACATCTGACCGTGCTTCGACTGGCAGCAGACGAGAACTTCAACAACGACATCGCGTCCTCGAGGACCTTCTACTCCTCGTCGAGTGCAGCCTCGAAGACGAGTGGCAGGGACAGGTCCGGTATCT
>JAUXCH010001006.1 GCA_030618975.1 Planctomycetia bacterium | reverse complement strand
GGACGTTCGCCTCCCCCCTGGAGAGGAGGGACCGGGCGCTGTCCCTTGCGGGGTGCCTGGCGCCGTGCGCGCGTCCTGCGGGCCGCGCTCGGATTCGCCGTCGCGGGTGCGCTCGTCACGGTGACGGTGCTCGAGAGCGACGTCCTGCGTCTGGGCTGCCCCCTCGCGCAAGCGCTGGCGGCCCTCGTGGGCGCGTGGATCGGCTTCGTGTCGGATGCGATGGGCGTGCCGTCGGAGCCGACCTCCTGATGGCGCGACGACGTCCGCGGGTGGATGCAGCGAGTGCCGTCGAAGTCAGTCCAACCCCGCCCGCTCCGTATCCGCGGCGCTGCGAAAAGCGCGGTTTTTCACCTGACCCCGATCGGTCGGTCTCGCTCGCTCCGCCGGTTCGCTGCGCTGCGAAAAGCGCGGAATATCACCTGACCCCTACCGGGGTTTCCTGCACGCAGCGGAAGCCTACCGCTTCGACCGGTGCGTCGTCGGCGAGTTGCGTCGCCGCGTACAGGGTGCCGATCTCCTTCGCGAGGGTGCCCTCGCGCGGCGGGGACGCGGACACCATCTCGCCGAGCCCCTCCGGCATGGGGTGTACACCGTACGGCGGCTCGACGTCTTCCCCCTCCCGGAGGTCGCCGCGCGCCCGGGTCGAGCAGAGCGCGCCGCTCGCCAGGAGCCACTCGGCTTCCGTCGGGAGGCGAACCGTCGCGCCTTCCTCGTCGGACGCCCAAGCGCAGTACGCGCGCGCGTCGGCGGGCCGGATCCCCTCGACCGGCAGGCGGCCCGCGCCCGTGGCCGGGCGCCACACGCGTGCCCGGCTGAGCTTCAGGCCCTTGCTCGGCGCGCGCCCGGAACGCTCCTCCTCGGGCAGGGCGGCGAGGAAGCGGGCGTACTGCGCGTTCGTCACCGGCCGGCGGTCGAGCGCAAACGTCGCCACCTCGATCGGCGCTTCGGGGATCGAGAACGGAAACGCCCCGGTGGGGACGGGGCACCCGACGACCAGCACGCGGGCCGCAGGCAGCGACGAGGGCGCGACCGGGACCGACCACCGCGCGGACGGCTCGATCGCGTCCGGTTCGACCCCCTGGGGGCGCACGGAGAGGGGGATGCACACCGGGACGCGCGCGCGGTCGCCCTCGCCGAGGCGCACGTGCCAACGCCCCGGGGGAATCACCGCCAGGCCGGGCGCGAGCGAGAGGCGGTCTCCCGTCGTGACGTTCCTCGCCTCGACCGCCGTGTCCACCGGCGCGTCGATGTCCACCGGGGCCGGGGCGAGTCGTCCACGGATGTACTCGACGCGCGCCTCCATGGAGTTCCGCCCCGCGGACGGTTCCGTCGCGGCGAGACGGTGCAGGAGAGCGTCCGCCCTATGGTTCAGGGCGCGCCAGATGATGTGGGGGTCCGACGGGGCGAGGGCGGCCCGGAACGGCCTGTAGCCGAGGCCGGAGGGCGTGAACTGAAGCCCTTCACCGAGCTCGGAGACGTCCTCGTCGTAGCGGTCGACGAGCTTCGCGATGCCCTGGAAGCGGACCTGGTTCGGGTCGTCGCCCCCGATGCGGATCCGGCTTCCGACCAGCAGT
>JAUXCH010000503.1 GCA_030618975.1 Planctomycetia bacterium | reverse complement strand
GCTCCTCACCACGCTCGCCGCCCTCGACCAGGGCGGCGCCCTCCGGGGCGTCCTGACGACGCTGCTCAAGAAGAAGGACTGGCACCTGCGCATGGTGGCGGCGAAGCTCGTGCCGGCGCTGAAGAAGCCGTCGAAGTCCCTCGCGAAGAAACTGGCCACCCTCGCGCGACGGGATCCGAATGCCGGCGTTCGCGTGGAGGCCCTGAAGGCGCTGGCCCGTCTGGGACCCGTCGGAGAGAAGCACGGCGACGTGTTCGTCGCGGCGCTGGACGACGACGACTCCCACGTGTTCAACGCCGTCATTCCCATCCTCTGGGACTCCAAGGCGCTCGCCGAGGTGGCGCAGCCGCGGCTGGAGCAGCTTCTCGCCGACTCGACGCGTCAAGACCGCTCGACACTGGCCGCGTCCGTGCTCGTGCTCCACCACCCGGAGCATCCCGGCGCGACGTCCATGCTGCGGGCTCGGATCCGAACGGACAGCCCCGCGATCGCCGCGGCGCTGGACCGGACGTTGGGATGGCACGTCCCGGGGTGGGCGAAGGTGAGTGACGCGCAGATCGAGTACGCGCTCGACCGCGACCTGCCCGTTTCGTTCGAGGGACCTCTCGGACAGCGGTTCGTCATGATTCCCCCCGGCACCTTCCGCATGGGGTCGCCGGAGACCGAGCCGGAGCGACTGCCCGACGAGACGCTCCACGAGGTCACGATCTCGAAGCCCTTCTTCCTGCAGATCGACGAGGTGCCGAACGGCGTCTACCGACAGAAGGAGCCGAAGCACAGGAGCGTCGGCTTCACGAACACGCCGCTCGACGGGTCCGAGCAGCCCGTGCTCCGCGTGAGCCACGTGGAAGCCCGTGGCTTCGCGGACTGGCTCTCCACCCGCTCCGACCGGTGGACCTTCCGGCTGCCGACGGAGGCCGAGTGGGAGTACGCGGCGCGGGCGGGGACCTCGACGCGCTTCTGGTGGGGGGAGGACGAGACGAAGGCGGGCGAGTACGACAACGTGGCCGACCGCACGGCACGGAGCGCGTGGCCCCGCGGGTTCGGCCAGTTCGTCGAGTCGACGCCTCAGTGGCGCTGGTTCGAGACCGACGACGACCTCGTCGGAACCGGCTCCGCGGCGCTCGGTCTGCCGAACCCCTGGGGGCTACGTGCGCTGCACGGAAACGTCGGCGAGTGGTGCCTCGACTGGAAGGGCGACTACCCGGAGGGGCCCGTCACGGATCCGACGGGGCCGAGCGGCGGCTCGATGCGCGTGGTTCGGGGTGGCTCGTGGGTGGGCTCGCCGCAGCAGTGCCGCGCGGCGATGCGCGGCCTGCTCCCGCCCCATCTCGAGCCCGGCGGGCCGTGCCCCTGGATCGGCTTCCGGCTCGTGGCCGAACCCCGGTAGGGTGCGGCCCCGGGGACCGACCCCGTCCGGAAGGGAGTCCTGACGCCTTGCCGTTCGAGAAGCTGCTCCCAGCCCTCTTGGCGACCACGATCCTCGTCGCGTGCGGGGGCAGCGGACCGCGGTCGGAACCGCCTCCTGAGGCAGGGGAAGCGGGCGCGGTTCCGGGCGCGGTTGCGGGCGAGGCCGCTCCGCCGGAAGAGGGGCGGCTCGTGCTGATCGACGCCGTCGCCGACCAGGACGTCTACGAGCTGGGCGAGCCCGTCACCGTGCGCCGGGTCTACGAGAACGTCGGGGGCACGCCGGTGCGGGTGACGACCCGCGACTGGGGTGGGCGCGCGCTCGGGCAGGTCGTCATCACCTCGAGTACGGGATCGCGGCTCTACGAGCCGTCCTCCGCGCATCTGGAAGAGGTCGTCGTCGAACCCGGCACGCGGACCGAGAACCGGATCGCCGTCGAGCTTCCTGTCCCAGGGGACTACACGATCGAGGTCCCGCCCGAGTACGTGGCGCGGGGCGCCCGGGGAGCGTGCTTCCGTCTGCGGGTCACCGTTCTGGACCGGGCCGACGCCCGCATCGTCACCGAGAAGGCAGAGCGGCTGGCGCGCGTGATCGAGAAGGAGGATCCCGATTGCCCGACGTGCTGGTCCCCGGCCCAGAGTGACCTGAAGGCGCTCGGGCCGGCGGCCGTCCCGCACCTTCGCAGGTGGCTGCGGGAGTCGGAGAATGCGCACCTGCGCGCGATCGCCGCCAAGCTGCTCTGGTTCGTGAAGGGCACGGAAGGCGTCGACGACCTCGTCGCCGCGCTCGAAGACGAAGATCCCCACGTGCGGAAGATGTGCCTCGACTCCCTCGGGAGCTTTCGCCGGCCCGAGACGCTCGACGGCATCCTCCCGCTGGCGAAGGACCCCGACCCGTGGGTCCGCGTGGAGTTCGTCGAGACGATCGCCGTCTTCGACGATGCCCGGGTCGTGACCGCGCTGCGCGCGGCCCTGACGGATGCGGACGAGTTCGTGCGGCGGTGGGCGGCCATCCACCTGGCGGAGGAGAAGGCGGATGCCTCGGGCATCCACGTCCTGATCCGGGCACTCGAGACGGATCCCGCCCGCGAGACCTTCCTCGTGGTGCCGGCGCTCGAGAAGCTCACCGACCGCTCCTTCGGCGAGCCGACCATGCCGTTCATCCATTCCTCGACCGATGCCATCGAGGAGGCAGTGGCGACGAACGAGATCCTGGCGAAGCGCTGGCTCGCCTGGTGGCAGACGGACGGCCGCGCACGCTTCGGCGACGACTGATGCTTCCGGCCCGCATCTGGGATCGTCGCCACACGCCTGTCAAGCCCTTGGACTACCCTGAAGCCACCGTGGGGAGCATCGACGCATGGAAGACGCGCGCAGTCGGTTCCGTCGAGAGCAGGCCGTTTTCGATCAGAGGCGGGCAGCGTGGATTAGAGAGGGGCACGCTGGCAGGTGGGCGGTCATCCACGCCGACGAGGTCTTTGGGATCTTCGAGACCTCCCACCTGGCCTGGGTCGAGGCCATCGATCACTACCAGGTCCCCGGATTCATGGTCCGACGCATCACGGAGAAGGACGAACCGGTGATCGTCTCCCACGTCTGCTTCCACGCGCAGGGTACCGCATCCTGACGTGGGTTTCGTCGTCAGTTTCCTGGGTGTGCGGATCCACAAGAATCCGCGGAGATTCGGCTCCTGGTGGGAGACGGACGGCCGCGCACGCTTCGGCGACGACTGATGCGCCCGGCGCCGTCTACGCGTCGGCGGGAGCCTCGGTCTTCTGCGCTGTCTGCGGCGGGCTCGATTCGTCCAGATGGGGCACCGTCGCCAGCAGTGCGTCGAGGCGGGCAATGAAGTCCGGAGCCTGGTCGCCGAACTGCTCCGCCACCAGCCCTCGGTAGTACTCGATTCCCGAGCGCAGGTTGTCTTCGTACTTGGAGAGTCGCTGCGCGCCTGCGGCGATCTGCTTTGTGAAGTCCTCGATGTTGATCTCGAGCTCGCGCAAGAACACGTGCGGCCGATGCGGCCGGGCCAGCAGGTCACACCGGCCGTAGATGTGGCCGAGCATGTCGTCGAGACTGACGACCTTGTCGAAGTTGACGATGTTCGGTCCCGGGCAGATCGCCGGGGTCGCCTTCTCGTCGATCCCGGCCTCGAGTGTGGCGCAGCCGCTCAGGTCGTGGCAGATGCAGGAGGGGATGCCAAGGGCCGTACGTTCCGCCTCCTTGGCCTCCGGCGAGAGATCGGACGCGTCCAGGATCTCGAGAGCCCGTCTCTGATACGTGCGGGAAGCCCGGCACAGGGGAGCGTCCTGGAAGTCCCACTTGATCGCCAGGTGGCCCTTGGGACACGGGCTTCCTGGGCGACCGCTGGCAATGCGGGCACGCCGCGCGTTCTCACTCCCTGACTTGATGAAGTTCCAGAAGGGTACGCCGAGTGGGGAGTTCGGGCTCAGCTGGACCTCTTCGTCCTTGCACGTCGCCAGGTCCCGGCGGGTCTGCTCGTCGAGGTTCGTCGCCTCCGGGACCAGGAGGAAAGGCGTTCCCCAGGCCGTGCAGTCGACCTGGTAGTAGTCGTGCAGGAAGTTCTGCTCTTCCGCGGTTCCCAGCCCACCTTGGTACGTGAGCAGGGTGGTCAAGGTCTTGGAGAGCGTCGGCAGGCCCGCGTTCTCCCGAGCCTTGTTCCAGATACCCATCAGCTTGTCGGCGAGCGCCGCTCGTTGGTTCTTGAACTTCTCGAGGATCGGCCCCATCAAGAGGCCTGCCGTAGCGAACGCGTGTCCGCCGCAGTTGAGGCCCGACTCGATCCGATACTCGGAGACCCAGACGCCCTTCTTCGCGAGCACCTTGCTCTGCACCTCGGCGGAACGGTAGTCGCTGACCTTGAGCACCAGCCGCTTGCGGAAGTGACCCGCTTCGTCGGGTTGGAACTCCTCCAAGGTCGCGAGGTACGCGAACAGCCGCGGGTTCATGCCGGCGGACAGGATCAACGAGCCGTCGACGGTGCTCCTGGCAAAGCCGCGCGCGGCCGCGAGGGCGTCCGAATCCCCGAGGGCCAACTCCTTGCCCTTGCGATCTCGATCACGATCGAGCTTGGTCATGATGTTGGCGTT
>JAUXCH010000686.1 GCA_030618975.1 Planctomycetia bacterium | reverse complement strand
GAACGGCTACGACGAACGTTTTGCGACGTACGCCGTGGAGGACACCGACATCGGGGACCGCGCCATGCGGCTGAAGCCCCGCGCCCGCGTCAAGAATCTCTATACCCGCTGCGACGTGTACCACCTGTGGCACCCGGAGACGCCGGGGGGGCGCGCGGAGAGCCTCGCCCTGCACGAACGGACGGCCCACCCGCCGCGCTGCGAGGTCGGCCTCGAGAATCCGGAGTCGACGTGAGCTCGCGCGAGGTGGACCGAGGCGGTTCGGGTTCGCGGGGGGACCGGAAGAGTCTCCTGCGGCTCTGGGGGATCTCCCTGCTGGTGACGGCCGCGCTGTTCGCGCTCGTGTGGATCCTCATGGGGCCGCCGCCGCCGTCGCGTCTCGTCTTCGCCACCGGGCCCGAGGACGGCGCCTACCACGGCCTCGCACGGCGCTACCGCGAAGCCCTCGCCCGGGAAGGGTTGCACCTCGAGATCCGCGACACGGCCGGATCGGTGGAGAACCTGGCGCTGCTCGAGCGCGGCGAGGCGGACCTCGCCTTCGTGCAGGGCGGCACGGCCACCGAGGCGCAACGCGCGGGTCTCCGGTCGCTCGCGAGCGTCTTCTTCGAGCCGCTCTGGATCTTCCTCCGCGGCGAGATCGACCTGCATCGGCTCGCCGTGCTGAAGGACCTCCGCGTCGCGGTCGGCCCGGAAGGGAGCGGGACGCGCTCGCTCGCCGTGCATCTCCTGGGGGGCGCCGGCCTCATCGGGAGCGAGTCCGGCGAGGGAGGCGTGACGCTCCTCCCGCTCGCCGGCGGCGCGGCGGCCGAGGCCCTGCTCGCGGGCGAGATCGACGCCGCGTTGTTCGTCGTCGCGCCCGACGCGGCGTGGCTGCTGCCGCTCCTCGCGTCGGAGGACCTCAGGCTGGTCCAGCTGCACCGGAACGAGGCCTACGTCCGGCGGTACCGCTTCCTGGACTTCGTGAAGCTGCCCGAAGGCGTGCTCGACCTGGAGGCCGATCTGCCGCGTACCGACCTCGAGCTCCTCGCGCCCACGGCCGCACTCGCCTCGCGCGCGGATCTCCACGACGCGCTCGTCCCCGTGCTCCTCGCGGCGGCCCGCAAGATCCACGCGGGGGGCAGCCTGATCGCCGGGCCCGGGCGCTTCCCGTCCCCGCATCACGTGGACCTGCCGCTCGACGACGACGCGCGCCGCTACTTCGACCACGGGCCCTCCTGGCTCTCGCGCGTCTTCCCGTTCCGCGTCGCGAGCCTGCTCGACCGGGCGGTCCTCCTGCTGCTGCCCCTGCTCACGCTCCTCTTCCCCCTGATCAAGACGGCTCCACCGCTGTACCGGTGGGGCGTCCGGCGGCGGATCTACCGCTGGTACCGCGAGGTGCGTGCCGCCGACCGCCTGACCCGCAAGGACAGCTCGATCGCGGCGCTCGAGGAGGGGGTGGCGAAGCTGAAGACGATCGAGAAGGAGGTCGGAGGCGTCTCGATCCCCCTCTCGTACATGGCCGAGTTCTACCAGCTGCGCCTGCACCTCGACTTCGTGCACAAGAGACTGGAGCGGCGGCTGCGGGGGCGCGGGTCGTGAGCCTCTCGGCGCTGCCGCTTCGCAGCCGGACCTCCGCGGCGTGGGCCCGCGCGGCCCTTGCGGACCCGCGGGCGCTCCTCGACGACCACGCGCACCTCGAGCGCAAGGCCGCGACGAACGCGCTCGCGCTCCTCACGCGGTGGCCGCGGTCCTCGTCCGGCCCGGACGACGCCGCGGTGGCCGCGCACTGGTCGAAGGTGCTGGCCGCGGTCGCGAAGGACGAGGCCGAGCACCTCGTGCTCGTCCTGAAGATCCTCGGCCGGCGGGGCGGCGCCCTCGGCCGCGTCCACGCCAACCCGTATGCGGCGGCGCTGCGGTCGCTCGTGCGCAAGGGCCGCGGCGCCGACGAGCTCGTGGACCGACTGCTCGTGTGCGCCCTGATCGAGGCGCGGTCGTGCGAGCGCTTCGAGCGGCTCGCGGAGGTCGCCGAGGACGACGAGCTGCGGCGGCTCTACCGGGGCCTGCTGGCGTCGGAACGGGGCCACTTCCGGATCTTCCTGGACCTCGCCCGCTCGGTGCCGGGGAGCCGGGAGGTCGAGGCCCGCTGGGAGGCCCTGCTGGAGGAGGAGGCCGTCATCCTCGCAGCCGAACATCCCGGCGCGCGGATGCACGCGGGAGATCCCGACCCCGCCATGCCCTCCAATCCCGGCCCCCGCTGACCCACCCCGGTATCATCCACGCTCCTCCGGAGAGAGTGTCCATGACCGTCGCCGCCAGCAAGTTGAGTCAGGTCTATCCCCACCTCGTCGAGCACCTGTCGGAGGAGGAGCGCGAGTACCTCGCCTCCCTGCTCGAGCTCCGGCGCGTGGACGCCGGTGAGGAGCTGATCACCTACGGCGAAGTCTCCGACTCGCTGTTCATGGTCGCCGAGGGCGACCTGGTCGTCAGCCTTCCGACCGGGGACGACCTGGTGGACCTGGGGCGGCGGGGTGCCGGTCGTTGGGTGGGGGAGCTGGGCGTCATCGAGCCCGGCCCCGCCTCGGCGACGGTGCGCGCGGGGAGCGACGCCACCCTGTGGGTGCTCACGCACGAGGCCTTCTTGCGCATGCGCGAGGAGAGCCCCTGCTGCGGCGCCGCGATCATGGAGCAGGTGTCGAAGGACGTCGCCGCGCGGCTGAGGACCTGCAACGCCGTGCTCTTCCGCGAAGGCGAGGACGGCCACGTCGAGATGGTGCCGTCGCACGAGGCGGCCGAGGGCGTCGTCGCGAAGCTGATCCACCAGATCAAGGACCTCTTCGATCTCGGGGAGGCGACGCCGACCGGCGGGGCCGTGCCGACCCGCCCCACCCGTCCCGGCATGAGCCTGAGGACCTTCCTCGAGCAGCACTCTTCGTTCGGGAGCCTGGCCGAGGAGGACCGCGAGCACCTGTTCCAGGCGTGCGAGGTGCGCGAGTTCCCGGACGGGCACACGCTCATCCGCGAGGGCGAGTCACGCGACGCCGTCTACTTCATCCTCGACGGGCTCATCGAGGTGCAGGTCCACAAGCCGGAGGGCGCCGCCTTCGCCACCGACCGCGCCATGGGCCCGGGCGAGATCGTCGGCCTCGTCGCGCTCGTGGACCGGGGCCGCCGCAGCGCGACCTGCACCGCGCGGGGTCCCGTGAAGGTGGCCGTGCTGTCGCTCGAAGGGTCCAACCTAATTCAGTAAAAATTCCTAAACAAGTCGGATCGTAGCCATGT
>JAUXCH010000096.1 GCA_030618975.1 Planctomycetia bacterium | reverse complement strand
TGGTTGGAAAAATTAACGGGGGCGAACCCTGGATCGCCCGCCGACGGGTGGGGTGGGGGACCGCCCCGGGACCCGGGGCTGGCCGAGGGAGCGTGGAGCAGGAACCGATCGAGGTCGGTGCGTCTCCGTCCGGTCACACGATAGACCCCCCCCGGCCGGGGTCAAGCGACCGAACCGGCCCTGGGAGCCGATGTTGCAGTTGGGATCGGAAGTCCCTTGCGGTACGCTCGGGACCCAACGGGCGGCGAGGAGGCCGTCCGGTTCATAGCGGTCCCCGGGCACGCCGTGCCCGTGTCCCCTCGGGGGGGTGCGCGGCAGGCCAGGAGGGGGGCCGTGCAGCCGGAGACGACGGACATGCGGCAGCATCAGCTCAGCGAGCGCGGCAGCGCCAACTGGCCTTTCATCATCACCCTGATCCTGCTCCTGGTATTCGCCTACATGTGGTTCGACGAGAAGGACCAGCGTGAGGTGGCCCAGGTCCAGTCCGCAGCGGCCGAGGACAAGGCCACTGCGAGCGAGCAGGCCCTCACGGCCGTGGCGAATTACGCGGCAGACCTGTCCTTGCTGGTCGGCTACACCACCGACAAGGACATGAAGTCCCTGATCCTGGATCCGGTCGGGGACGAGAACGACGAACGGGGGAAGCAAGCCGCCGAGCGCGGTCGAGCTCTCGTGGGGTCGCGGTCCATCACGAACCTCAAGAAGCTCGATGCCCAACTCACCAAGGACGGCGCCATCGACGGCGAGCCCGGCCTCACGGCCTGGCTGATCAACGAGGCCGAGACCGAGATCCTGAAGGATCTGAGGACGGACTCGGGCGACGCGGTCAAGGAGACGCCCGCGAACTTCGACTGGATGACGCCGGACTTCAAGGCGAAGCTCCTCGAGATCGACGCGATGGAGGTTCCCTCGGCTCCGAAGCTGCCGGTCGATCCGGACGACGCGGTCGACGTGGTCCGGTACGAGAACGAACTGGCCGAGTACGACAAGGCCGTGACAGCCTTCGAGCAGGCGCTCAACGAGCTCCAGCAGATGGAAGGCTACGAGACCTGGGACGGGGTCATCAAGGGCCCCCGCGGCTTCAAGCCCGATCAACGCACCGTCGTCAAGCTCGACTTCTTCGTCCAGTCCCTCAAGAGCCGGGTCGACGTCGAAACCCTGATGGCGTACCCGAAGCAGGCGATCAACGCCCTCATCAGCGAGCTCAAGAAGAACAAGGATGCCGACGCGGCCATCATCGACGCAGCGCGCGCCGATGCGGCAGCGAAGGGCCAGACGATCGACAACCTGCAGACCGACCTGCGCGAGGAGCAGGAGCGCCACACGGCGGACGTCCAGCAACTCAACAGCGACCTCACGGCCGCGAACGAGACAGCCGAGACCAACCAGCTCGAGGCCACGCAGGCCTTGCAGCGCGTCACGGTCGTCGAGGAGGAGAAGCGTCGCGAGGTCGCCTCCCGCGAGTCGCGCATCGGCGCCCTCGAGAATCGCATCCGCATCGACAAGGACGAGCGGGATCTCAAGATCAGCCGCGACGTGCAGGACGGCAGCGTCCTCTCCGCGAGCCCGACCATGGGCACGGCGATCATCGACCTCGGCTCCGCGGACAAGATCTACCCCGGCCTGAAGTACAACGTCTCCTACTTCGGCAAGGGCGGCTTCCGTCTCCCCAAGGGCCAGGTCATGGTGACTCGCGTCCTCGGCAAGAAGAGCGCGAAGGTCGCGATCCTCGCCGAGGAAGCCTGCAACCCGATCGCGCAGGGCGACATCATCCACAACCCGCTGTGGTCCGCGACCGACACGATCCACGTCTTCCTGGCCGGTGAGCTGGAGAAGTACCCGCTCGAAATCGCCACGGCTCGCCTTGCCAGGATGGGCGTGGTTCTCGACGCGGCTGTCGACGGCGACACCGACTACATCGTCGTGCCCGACAGCATGGCCGCCCCGCCGCCCGCGGGGGGCGAAGATGACGAGGAAGCGGACGAGGAGGCCGTCGGTGGGAAGAGCGAGTTCGAGCGCATCCAGGCGCTGGGCCGCACCTTCGGCGCGACCGTCATCACCGAGAAGATGCTGAACGAGTTCCTGGACTACTAATCTCTTGGGTAGGCTCTTGGGGCCATCCGGCCTGGCGGCGGATCCTCGAACTCCACCGATCCAAGTGGGCCCGGCGGCGTGCCGCCGGGCCCGTTTTTCGTGGGCGCGGCATGCTGCGCCTCCTCCGATATGCTGGACCCTCTCGCAACCCCGTGAGTTCCTACGCCGTCGATGCCGTCCCCTGACGTTCCGGACCCCGACTCGTTCGACCCTTCGAGCGATCTGCCGCGCATGACGCTCGGGGAGCACCTGGACGAGTTGCGGGGGCGGCTGATGCGCTCGGTCGTCGCCGTCGTCGCGGCGATGCTCGCCTCCTTCTTCGCGTGGCGCCCGATCTGGGAGTTCGTTCGCCAGCCCTACGTCAGGGCGGCTCGGATGCAGGGCATCGAGAACGCCCAGTTGCTCTCCGTCGATCCGGGCGAGGGGTTCCTCAGCATCCTCAAGCTCTGCTTTCTCGTGGGCGTGGTCGTCGCCTCGCCCGTGGTGCTCTGGCAGATGTGGGGGTTCATCGCGGCGGGCCTCTACAAGCACGAGCGCCGGATCGTACGCGTCTTCTTCCCCGTTTCGATGGCACTCTTCGCCCTCGGCGTCGTGATGGCCTACGTGATCCTGATTCCCTTCGGCATGCGGTTCCTGATCGGGTGGAACGTCGACATGCAGGGCGTGGCGAGCGAGTTCCGGATCCAGACCTACATCTCGACGTGCCTCACGATGGTCTTCGGCATGGCGCTCCTGTTCGAGCTGCCCCTCGTGATGCTCTTCCTCCAGGCCACGAACATGGTCAGCCAGAAGACGTTCTGGAAGGGCTGGCGCATCGCCGTGCTGCTCGCCTTCGTCGTGGGCATGTTCCTGACCGACCCCAGTCCGGTGACGCAGGTGCTGATGGCCGTTCCCGTGGTGGGGCTCTACTTCCTCGGCTGCTGGGGTGGGAGCTTCGTGGGCGAGGACCGCAAGGCGTTCCGCTGGTACCACGCGTGGCCCCTCGTGCTCGGCGCGGTGCTCATCGCGCTGATGCTCGCGTTCGCCGACGACATCAACGTTTCCCTCTTCGGCGTCGCCGACGAGCCGGCTGCCGTGCCGGAAGCGGCCTCGCCGGAACCAGGCGACCAGGGGCCCTGACGATGCGCATCGCCTTCCTCGGACTGCCCGGATCCGGCAAGACCACGGTCTTCAACGCGGTGGCGGAGACGCCCGTGGAGATCGGCTTCCACGCGGAGCCGCACGTGCAGGTCGTGAAGGTGCACGACCCGCGCCTCGACCGCCTGCGCGACATGTTCCAGCCCAAGAAGTTCACGCCTGCCGGGCTCGAGCTCTGGGATCCGCCGGGACTGCCCGCGGGGGCGGACGAGCGGGACAAGGAGCGGAGGATCCGCCTCCTCGCGACGCTGCGCGAGGCCGACGCCTACGTACTCGTCCTGCGCGGCTTCCGCACGGAGGGCTACGCCTACGAGCGCGAGGCCCCGGACCCCGCCGCGGACCTCGCGCGCCTCGTCGAGGAGCTGGTGACCGCCGATTTCGTCGTGGCGGATGGGCGGATGACGCGCCTCAGGGAGAACCTCGCGCGCGGCGTGCGTACGAAGGACGAGGACCGGCTCGAGCTCGCCGTCCTGGAGAAGTGCGCCCAGCGGCTCGAGAAGGGGCACGGTCTCGCCGACCTCGAGCTCGACGAGGCGGACGAGAAGCGCATCCGCGGCTTCCAGTTCTTTGCCCGGAAGCCCTTCCTCGTGCTCGTGAACGGTCCCGATCCAGTCGCCGATCCAGTCGCCGATCCGGTCGCCGGTCCGGTCGCCGATGACGTCACCGAGGGCCTCGGGGACGGCCTGCCGCTCGCGCTGCGGGGGAGGCTGGCCCTCGACGCACAGCTCGAGGCCGAGGTCGCCGCGATGGAGCCGGAGGAGCGACCGGCCTTCCTGGAGGAGTTCGGGATCGAGGAACCGGCTGCCGAACGGTTCGCCCACGCCGTGTACCGGTCCGTCGGGCTGATCTCGTTCTTCACCGTCGGCGAGGACGAGGTCCGGGCGTGGACGCTCAAGGAGGGCCAGACGGCCGTCGCCGCCGCGGGGAAGGTCCACACGGACCTCGCGCGCGGCTTCGTGCGGGCGGAGGTCTACGCCTACGACGAGCTGGTGGAAGCCGGCGGCGAGAAAGAGGTCAAGGCACGCGGGTTCATGCGGCTCGAGGCCAAGGGGTACGTCGTGAAGGACGGGGAGATCGTGCACATTCGGAGCGCCACGTGACGCTCGAGGTCGCGCTCGTGCTCGTCGGTGACGAGTTGCTGGGAGGGACGCGGCAGGACGCGAACGGGCCCTGGTTGGCGAATCGGCTGACGCGGGCGGGTGCGCGGGTGACGTCCTGGACCCTCGCGGGCGACGGGGTCGCGGAAGCCGCGCGCGCCGTCGGGGTCGCGGCCGAGTACGCGGACGTCGTGATCGTGAGCGGAGGTCTGGGGCCGACGGACGACGACGGGACGCGCGCGGCGCTGGCCGTCGCAGGCGGCGTCGAGCTCGTGGAGGACGACGAGGCGCTCGATCTCGTGCGCGCCGCGCAGCGAGCGCGCGGGTCCGAGCTCGACGCGCGCCGCCGACTCGAGGCCCGCCTTCCGCGGGGCGCGACCTGCCTCGCCAACCCCGAAGGGACCGCTCCGGGCATCGCGATGCGGCTCGGACGATCGACGCTCTTCGCCCTCCCCGGCGTGCCGCGCGAGATGCAGGCCATGTTCGACACCGCCGTCCTCCCGCGTCTCGGGGACCTGGGCGACCTCGACCCCGCCTCGACGGCGAGTCTGAGGACCTCCGGGCTCCGCGAGCCCGACATCCAGGACGCGCTGGCCGGCCTCGACGGCGGAGGCGTCGCGCTGGGCCTCTATCCCCACCAAGGGGAGCAGGAGATCCGGTTCACGGCGCGTGGCGAGGGCGCCGAGGAACGCGTGGAGGCCGCGGCCGCCGAGGCGCGGCGGCGGCTCGGCGCGGCGGTGTACGGGAACGTGCCGATCGAGGAGGCCGTCGTGGGCGCCCTGAAGGCGCGCGGGCTCGTGGGGACGACGGCCGAGTCGCTCACGGGCGGGCTCGTCGCGCGCATGCTGACCGAGGTACCCGGCGCCAGCGACGTCTTCCGGGGCGGGTGGGTGGTCTACAGCGACGCGTGGAAGGCGGCCCGGCTGGGCGTGCCCGAGCGCCTGCTCGCCGAGCGGGGCGCGGTCTCGAAGGAGGTAGCCCGCGCCATGGCGGAGGGCGCGCTCGAACGCGCCGAGGCCGACCTCGCGGTCTCGCTCACCGGTATCGCGGGACCGGGCGGCGGGGCGGCGCCCGACGGTACGCTCATCCCCCAGGGGACCTTCTACGTGGGGTTTGCCCGGGCCGGGGTGCGGACCCGCGTCGAACACCACCGCGCGCCCCACTCGCGGACGATCGTCAGGCGGCGAGCGGCCGTGCGGGCCCTCGACGTGCTCCGGCGCGCGCTCGACGGGAACGGCTAGCACGGGGCCGGCGCACGGTCCCCCCGGGTCCACGAACCCGGGTACGATCCGCAGCGCGTTCCCCGGTGGTGCAATTGGCAGCACGCAGGATTTTGGCTCCTGAGGTTGGAGGTTCGATTCCTCCCCGGGGAACCACTCCGGCCTCGGAGCCGGACCACGACTTGGAGGAGGGTCACGATGGGACGACTGATCGCCATCCTGCTCGGGGGCGCCGCCCTCGCGCTCTTCGTGCCGCTGCTGTTTCCCGACGCGCTGAGCATGGTCACCGAGCTCTGGCAGAAGCTCCTGACGCCCGAGTGGTACGCCCGCGTCCAGCAGGCAGGCCCAGGTATCTTCGCCGGTCTGGCGCTCGTCCTGCTCGCCGTTCGCGGACGCGAGTGACTCCGGCGTACCCCCTCCTTGACCCGTGATGCCGACGCGCCACACTCGTGGGCGTGGGCGAGGGTCCGAACCCCGAAGGAGCCGCGAACGATGACCACGCGCCGCCCCGGCGAGCACGCCCGTCCCCTCGCCGTCGCCGTGCTCGCCGCCGGCAAGGGGACGAGACTCGCGCTGGGCGACGACGCGCCGCCGAAGGTGCTCCTGGAATGCCTGGGCGTGCCGTTGCTCGAGCACGTGCGCCGCGCGGTCGATCACCTCCGGCCCGACACCGTCGTGGTCGTGACGGGTCACGACGCACAGCGCGTCGAGAGTTGGCTCGCCGCGAGCTGGCCCGACGCGCTCTCCGTGCGGCAGATCCCCCAGGAAGGCACGGGCCAGGCGCTGCGCCTGGCCCTCGACGCCGTCCCGGACTTCCGCGGCGACGTGCTCGTCGTGTACGGCGACGTTCCCCAGGTGCGGGGCGCGGACCTCGCCCGGTTGCTCGAGACCCATCGCGGCGCCGCGGCGGCGGCGACCGTGCTCTCCGGACGTGCCGAGGACCCCGGTGCGCTCGGCCGCGTCGTCCGCGGAGCAGGCGGCGCCTTCGTCGAGATCGTCGAGGCGCGCGATGCGGTCTCGCGTCCCGACGTGCTGGCGCTCACGGAGTTCAACACCGGGTTGTACGCGTTCGACGCCGACGCGGTGCGCCCCGCGCTGAAGGACCTGAGCCGGGAGAACGCGCAGGGCGAGGAGTACGCGACGGATGCCGTGAACCGGATCGCCGCCTCGGGGCGTGGCGTGGCGTCCGTGCTCGCCGAGGACCCCGGAGCCCTCCTCGGGGTCAACAGCTTCGACGACCTGGCACGCGCCGTCGCGGCCGTGCGCCGGCGCATCGCCTCCGAGCACATGGCCCGCGGGGTCCACATCGTGGATCCCGACACCACCGTCATCGAGGTCGACGTCGAGATCGCTCCGGGCGCGCGGATCCTGCCCTTCACGCACGTGGGACGCGGCTGCCGCATCGGCAAGGGCGCCGCGGTGGGTCCGTTCGCGCGCCTCCGTGGGGGGGCGATCCTCGAGGCCGGCGCCGAGGCGGGGAACTTCGTCGAGATGAAGGCGACCGTCATGGGGGAGGGCGCGAAGGCGAAGCACCTCACCTACCTCGGCGACGCGACGGTCGGTGCGCAGGCCAACATCGGGTGCGGCACGGTGACCGCGAACTACGACGGCCGTCGCAAGCACAGGACGACGATCGGAGCGCGCGCGAGCATCGGGTCGGGTACGGTCCTCGTCGCGCCCGTCACGGTCGGCGAGGGCGCGCGGACGGGGGCGAACGCCGTCGTACCGTCCGGTCGTGACGTAAAGCCCGGAGAGACGGTCGTCGGCGTGCCCGCCCGGCCCCTTCCCAACTCAGAGGACGGGAGCCGGCGCAGGTCGAAGGAGCGGGAGGAGAAGTCGTGAGTCACGGCAATCTGCAGCTGGTCGCCGGGAACGCCACGCCGAAGCTGGCGGACCGCATCGCCGGGTTCCTCGGGATCGTCCGCACGCCCTCGCGCGTCGGCCGCTTCCCGGACGGCGAGATCGACGTCCAGGTGAACGAGAACGTGCGTGGCAACGACGTGTACATCGTGCAGTCCACGTCGCCGCCCGTAAACGACAACCTCATGGAGTTGCTGATCCTGGTCGACGCCGTGCGCCGTGCGTCGGCGGCACGCGTCACCGCCGTGATCCCGTACTTCGGGTACGCCCGCAAGGACCGCAAGGACGAGGGGCGCGTACCGATCACTGCGAAACTCGTGGCCAACCTCCTGGTGAAAGCCGGTACGAACCGGGTTCTCACCATCGACCTGCACGCGCCCCAGATCCAGGGTTTCTTCGACATCCCCGTCGACCACCTCTACGCCGGTCCCGTGATTCGCCGCCACTTCCAGCGCCACGCGATTCCGGACCTCACCGTCGTGGCGCCGGACGCCGGGTCGGCCAAGATGGCCCGCGGCTACGCCAACCGGCTCGGCGGCGACATCGCCATCGTGGACAAGCGCCGCGTGAGCGGCGAAGAGGTGGAGGCCGGCGCGGTCATCGGCGACGTCGACGGCCGCAATGTCCTGATCGTGGACGACATGATCTCCACGGCCGGGTCGATCACCCAGGCAGCCATGCTCGTTCGAGCCCACGGAGCGAAGAGCGTGAGGATCTCGGCCACGCACGGGGTGCTCTGCGGTCCCGCCCGCGAGCGTCTCCGGGAAGCGCCCCTCGACGAGATCGTCCTCACGGACACCATCCCGATCGACGCCCACGGCCTCGACAAACTCACGGTCGTGAGCGTGGCTCCGCTCCTCGGAGAGGCCATCATCCGGGTCCACGAGGAGCGCAGCCTGTCGGTGCTCTTCGGGACGAAAGAACGGGTCGCGGACCTGTAGCCCTCCGCGTCCGAACCGGCGCTTCGACCCGGCCCCGCGGGTCTCGCCCGGGGTTCCTCCGAGTCCCCGATCCCCCGGACATCGCTGGCCGGCGCCCGTCCCGCCCGTATGGTGGTTGCCCCTCGCGCCGTGGGGCTGCGAGCTAGACGGAGACCGTCCGCCATGGAATTCATCCAGATCGAGGTTCAGGAGCGCGAAGAGCGCGGGACCGCCGCCATGAACCGCCTCCGCCGGTCCGGTGGGGTCCCCGCCGTCCTCTACGGCCTTCAGCGGCGCAGCCTGTCCCTCACCATCCCGGCGAAGGAGCTCGAACGCTTCATCCACAGCGGAAGCCACCTCGTCGAGCTCAAGATGGGCGACGAGACGCGTGACGCCATCCTCCGCGAGGTCCAGCAGCATCCCCTGACCGACCAGGTCCTCCACGTCGACCTGGTGCGGGTGGACAAGGACCGCCGGATCGAGGACCAGGTGCCCATCCGTTACAAGGGCACGGCCCCCGGCACCCGCGAAGGCGGCCTCTTCCAATCCCTCATGGACCACCTGACCGTGACGGCGAGGCCCCGCGATCTGCCCGAGGAAGTCCTCCTCGACATCTCGCAGCTCCACGTCGGAGACGCCATCTACGTTCGTGAGATCGAGCTCCCCGAACCCGTCACCTGCGCTCTCGACGACGACCAGCTCGTCGCGCACGTCGTCGCCATCCGCGGCCTGGACGCGGAGGAGGAGGAGGAGGTCGAGGGCGAGGAGCCGGTCGGCGAGCCCGAGATCGTCGGCAAGGAGGGAGAGTCCGCCGCGGCGTCGGGCGGCGGCTAGACGAGTACGCTGGAGCCAGCCCGTAGGAGGGCCCAGGGATGTCCGAGCGCCTGCTGTTCGGGCTCGGGAACCCCGGTTCGCGCTACCGGAAGACCCGGCACAACGCCGGCTGGCAGACCCTGGATCTGCTCGCCGAGCAACACGGTACCGTCTTCAAGCGTACCCGGTTGCTCCACGGCGAGGTCGCCGATTTCCGCGTCGGCCCCGTTCGGATCCGCCTGGCCCGGCCCCACTCCTTCATGAACCGCTGCGGGCCCGTCTACCGCCGGGCCCTCGAGGTCTACGACCTCGACCCCACCGACGCCCTGGTGGTCATCGACGACTTCGCCCTCCCCTTCGGGCGGCTGAGACTCAGGGCCGACGGCCGGCCGGGCGGTCACAACGGCCTGAAGTCCATCCAGGATGCCCTGGGAGGGCCGGTCTACCCCCGGCTCAGGCTGGGCATCGGACCCGTCCCCGAGAGGGTGGACCCCGCCGACTACGTCCTGAAACGCTACGACGCAGCCCAACGGCGCGAGCTTCCCGACCTCCTGGATCGAGCCGCCGAGGCTTGTCTCCTCTGGGCCCAGGGGGGCCTGCAGGAAGCCATGAACCGCTTCAACGCCACCTGAGGGCCCTTGGGGTGCCGCCCACCGCCCGTGGTTCCGATTGGGGAGGGCGGCTTTCCTTGGTACCTTCAGCGGCTTCCCGCCCACGGGTGGCCCAAGGTCCGTTCCACCCGTCATGCCCCTGAATCCCCCTGAATCCCCCTGAGGGTCCTTCCGAAACGATGAGTACACGAGAGTACGAGGCCATGTTCCTCCTCGACAACGCGGCCGCCACGGCCGACTTCGAGGCGACGGCCGGCCAGGTCGACAAGATCCTCGAGAAGCACGGCGCCGAGATCGTGCAGAGGGAGAACTGGGACGAACGTCGCCTGGCCTACGAGATCAAGGGCCACCGTCGCGCGACGTACTACCTCGTGTACTTCCGCGCGCCTACGTCTTCGATCGTCGAGATCGACGGAGACATCGGCCTGACCGAGGTGATCCTCCGCCACCTCACGATCGCCCTCGAAGAGCCGATCGACGAGTACATCAAGCAGCGCGCCGAGGATCGCGAGAAGATGGCCGAGGAGAGTCGGCGTTCCTCGCTCTCGGGATGGGGCGACCGGAGAGGAGGCCGCGGGGAGCGCGGCGATCGGGATCGGGACCGGGATCGGGATCGCGGCCGTAGGGACCGCAAGCCGGACGGGGAGAGCCCCGGGACCGGGGCGGCCTCCGACAAGCCGAAGGCGGCCGACGACGACAAGCCGAAGGCGGCCTCCGACGACAAGCCGAAGGCGGCCTCCGACGACAAGCCGAAGGCGGCCGA
>JAUXCH010000179.1 GCA_030618975.1 Planctomycetia bacterium | reverse complement strand
GGCGGCCCGGGTGTGCGACCAACTCGGCCCCTCCTCGCCCTCGTCCACCTTGAGCAACACTTGGGCGCGCATGCGCTTCTTGGCCGCCACACGCTTCTTCTTCAGTACCGCCTTGAGGAGTTCCCTTTCTTCCGGGCTCAACGCAACGATGTACTTCCTGCAAGCCATAGCCCGTCTCCGCCGGGGAGTATCCCCGATCCGTGGAGATCGGTGGGTTCCGCGACTCACTGAAATGAAATGGACAGACCACTAGGCGGGTACGTCGCGGGCGGGAATGACGTAGCGCGTCGTTCCCACCCGCGAGAAGCCGACCCGCCGGGCGACGGCCTGCGACGCCTCGTTCCCCTCGCCCGTGCTCCAGACCGGGACGAAGCCCCGGTCCTGGAGCCCACGGCAGACGAGGGTCGTGGCCGCGGTGCAGACGCCCTGGCGCTGCCAGGCCTCCAGCGTGACAGCGCCAAGGTCCGCGTAGCGTGCGCCGATGGCGCACGTCTGCACGATGGACACGAGACGACCCTCGTCATCGAAACCGCCCGCCGCGAATCCGGCGTCCAGGAGTGCGGCCTCGTCCTCATGACCGGCCTGCCGGAGGTCGTCGGGCGCGCGCTGCCATGCGGGGACGTCGGCGGGCTCGAGCAACCGCACCCGCGGGTGATCGACGACCTCGGCCGCCTGCCTGAGCTCGAAGTAGAGGCCCTCATGGTGGCGTACGGGGCGCCCGGTGCGCGTCTCGACGAGGGGGCCGAGCGCCTGCGCCATCGTCGGCGGGCACTCGACACAGTCCCACGCCGGCACCACGTCGAGGATCCGCGCGAGCGCCTCCGCGTCCGTCCCGAAGGCCTGGGGCTCCTTCGGCATGAAGCCGAACTGCACGACCGCGGCCACGAATCGATCGAGCGGGCCGACCGCCCAGGCGCGGCCGAGCCCCCGCCGAAGGACGTGGAACGCGACCACGGTCGTGGGCGCCTCGCCCAGAACCTCGGCGAAGCGAAGCCGGTCGGCGGCCTGCAACTCGGTGGCGTCGGGCACGGCGCACCTCCGCATCGTGCGAATCACAGTACTGTCGAATCGGGGCCGGGCCCTGGTCCGACGCGGTGCCGTTTGGGATGCTCCCCGTCGAACCCGCGACACGGCGCGACGTTCGAGGAGGTGAACCTGCTCAGCACCTATGGCCATCGCCGCAGACGCCTTCTCCGTGCGGCTTCCGTGTCATCTTCGAACTCGGGGAAGCCTTCGCCCGACGCGCACAGATTCCCACGATGCATCACACCCTGCTCCTGGTCGCCGCGACTATCGCGCACGCCTATGACCTCTGGCTGCTTCGGGTGGGACGCCGCCACTCCCTGACGGGCCTGCACGGCTTGCGGAATCGGGCCCCGCCATGCGATTGGGGCTGCCAGGGGTGCGCTTCGGGTGCGATCCGGCGTCGATCCAGAGCGCGTTCTCGCCCGTACCAGCACTCTTGCTGGTTCGGACCTGCCCCTACGTCCTGAGCGACAACATGGAGCGCGAGAGCACGCGTTCACAAGCTCGCGTGGGATGCCAACTCACGCGCAAGGTAGATGGCGGGAGTGACGGGACTCGAACCCTTGGGCCTCCGGCTTGACAGGCCGGCGGTCGTGACCTGTGACTGAAGTTGCAGACGAACGAAGGGGCGACTCGCTCCACGGGCCGCTTCGCGTCTCTGGGTCGCCCCTATACCGGATTCTCTCCTATGCTGACGGACCATGCCGCGTCGCTTGCTCGTCCTCGGACTCCTCGGGATCGCTCTGGCGGCCCTCGTGGGGTTCCTGCTCGGCGACGGGAAGACGAGGGGGGAACCGGTGGGCGTGGAGCGTGAGCGTCCGGAGGTCGCGACACCGGTCCTGACGGGCCGTGCCCTGGTCGAGGACGTGGTGCCCGCGCCTCCCGTCGAGGGCGGGGAAGGGACTGCCTCACCGTCCGACGCGGAGGGCACCGAGCCGAAGGAGCCGGACGCATCGGCGATCCTCGCCCGATACGCCGGCTGGGTCCGGGGGAACGCCATCGAGGGCGTCGTGCTCCGTGGACTCGAGCCGATCGGGGAGGGCACGGCGTATCTCTTCCGGGCGCAGTCGGAGGGCGGGACCGGACCCTGGGACGCAGTGGGATCGGCCCAGGCGAGCGCGCTGATCTCGCGTGCAGGCACCTTTCGCTTCGAGGGCCTGGAAGCCGGCACGTACTACGTCGGGGTCCAGGTCCCGGGTGTGTCGATGCGCGTGGTCGGACAGCGCATCCGCGAGGATCGTCCGGAGCGACCGCGGTTGATCCTCCTGTTGGGGACGGGCGGGATTCACGGGCGGGTGTTCGATGAAGAGGGCCGGCTCGCCGTGGGCGTTCCCGTGCGCGTGGGGAGCACGGCCGGCCTGGGGAGCGGTGTGGCCCGGGTCCTCACCGACGGCGAGGGTCGCTACCGGGTCGGCGATCTCCCCGGCAGCGGCTACTGGGTCCAGGTCCACCTCGCCGGGGACGCGGGGGACGCGAAGGACACGCGTCAGCGGCAGGTCGTGCTCGGGGCGGGGCAGGAGCTGCGCGTGGACTTCGGGACCGAGGCGGGAGACCCGCTCTTCTCCGGAACCGTCCGGACGGCGTGGGGTGCGCCGATCCGAGGACCGGCCCAACTCGTCCTGGCCCGAGACTGGGTCGAGGAGTGCGCGGTGATCCCCTACGACGAGGAGGGCCGCTTCGCGCAGCGTGTTCCGGCCGGGTCCTACACGGTCGTGGTGTGGTTTCGCGGGCTGGATCCGCTCCGCACGACGGCGCTGAGCGAAGGCGTGACGATCCGGGACGCCATCCTTCGGCGGGACCTCGTCGTTCCCGGGACACGTGTGTACGGAGAGGTCCGGGGCGGCCCACCCCCCGACCTCCAGATCTCCTGGGAGGCGCAGGGGGCGGGAGCGCACACGAGGCACGCGACGCGCGTCCTGCCGGACCGAACCTGGCTGATCGACGGCATCGCACCGGGTATCTACGTCGTGCGCGGTTTCCCGAACGATCTCGTGGGGGCCGACGGTGCCCCCGTCGAGTTCGAGGTCCGAGAGGGCGACAGCGAGATCCGGGTCGACCTGGAGGTGCGCGCTCCCAAGCGGCGTTGACGCCCCGCGCCGTCACCGCCCGCGTTGGCGACCCTCCTCGACAGGAACCGCACTGGCTCGGTACGCGGTTCGATACGAGGTAGACTCCCGCCGGGATGGACACGAACACGAGCACACAGGGCTGGTTCACACCGGGGCAGGAAGTCGCCGGCCTCCGCATCGAGCGGTTTCTCGGTCGGGGTGCGTTCTCCACCGTGTACCTCGCGCGGGACGTCCTGATCGACCGGGTCGTGGCGCTCAAGGTCCTGCACCCCACCGCGAGCGACCGCCAACGGCCGATCGAGCATGCCGAGATCCTGACCGAGGCACGCCTCATCGGGAAGCTCTCGAGCCCTCACATCGTGACGCTGTACCGCGTGCACCCGCCCGGTGCCGAAGGCCTGTGGATGTTCGAGATGCAGTATCTCGAAGGCGGTTCCCTCGAGGCGCAGCTCGATGGCGGCCGGCGCCTGCCGTGGGGCCAGGCGCGTCCTCTCATGACTTCCGTGACCGCCGGCCTCCACGACGCGCACAAGACGGGTGTCGTGCACGGCGACGTGAAGGCGGGCAACGTGCTCCTCACGCTCGACGGATCCGCGCGGCTCGCCGACTTCGGACTCGCGCGACTCGTAGGCGACGCGCGCCTGAAGGACCGTGACGCGGGCAGCCCCCGCGGAACCCCGCTCTACATGGCCCCGGAGATCCTCTTGGGGAAACCCGGCGACGCCGCCTCCGACATCTGGAGCCTGGGCGTCCTCCTCTACCGGACCCTCGCCGGTCACTTCCCCTTCGAGGCGGAGGAGTTTCGCGTGCTCTTCCACGCGGTCCAGGCCCAGGCGCCGCGCACGCTGGGTCCGGACGTCCCTTCGCCGATCGCCGACCTGGTCTCCCAGTGCCTCGCCAAGCAGCCGGAAGATCGCCCGTCCAGCGCCGGCGCCATCTTGGGGCAGTTGGACGTGCGTGCGCGCTCCGCCACCTCCGCCGCGCCGGACGCCGAGGACACGCAGAGCAGCCTGATCGGACGCGACGACGAAGTCGCCAAGATCCGCGACGCGCTCGACCAGGGCGAAAACGTGATGATCACGGGCGCGGTGGGCATCGGGCGTTCCGCCCTCCTCGCCCACCTGGCCGCCACCGGACGCGCACGCGGCGAGACGTGGATCCAGGCGACCGTCCCCGTCACGGAGGGGCTCCTCCTCCCCCTCTTCGACGCGCTGCGCGATGCGCTGGGCGCGGACGCCGCGCGCTACGCCACCGAGGAGCGGTTCGGGACCGGTGCCACCCTCCTGCGCGAGGTGCTCGAGCGTGGCATCGAGCAGCATCGGAGTCAGGGCCCGTGGATTCTGCGCGACCTGCTCCGCGTTCTCTCCGAGGCCAATCCCACCGTCCTGACCCTCGACGACGTGCATCAGCTCGACGAGGAAGACACGGCCCTGCTGGCCACGCTCCACCCCGTGCCTTGCCGGGTGATCTTCACGTGCGGGGACGAGCATCCCGGGCAACTCATGGACCCCGTCCTGCAGGCCGTAGGCGGTGGCCATCTTCTCCGACGCGTCCACCTCGACGGCCTGCCGCCCGAATCGATCTACGCCTTGCTCGAGGCGCAGGCCGAAGCCCAGCGCGTCGACGCGGCCGTCGCCGACCGCATCATCCAGCTGGCGGGCGGAAGCCCACTCTTCGCCCTGGAACTGCTACGCCACCTCCAGGCCTCGGACGGCGTGCGCATCGTCGATGGCGTGCTGGTTCCGGGCGACGCGTGGGACAAGTCGGACCTGCCACAGCGTCTCCAGGACGTAGCGGCACGCCGTCTGGCAGCTCTCTCGCCCGCGGACCGCGAGCTGCTGGACGTCGCAGCCGTCGACGGTAGCTCCTTCGACGGAGGAGCCCTCGCCGCGCTCACCGGGCAGCCCCTCCTCGACGTCCTCCGCAGCCTGCAGCGCGTGTACCGAGAGCACGGGATCGTCGTTCCGCAGGAACACGGCTATCGCTTCGCCCACCCGGTGCTGCGAGACGCGGTCTACGATCACGTCGCTCCCGAGATGCGACGCACCCTGCACCTCGCCCTCGCCGAACACCTGGAAGCTCGCCAGGACCGTCATCCCGTCGATCCCGCGCGCATCGGCGAGCACTGGTCCCGAGCGGGTGAGGACGAACGCGCCCGCCCGCATCTCATCGCGGCCATGGGGCAGGCGGCGAAGCGCGAGGAGTTGCGGTACGCCCTCCGCCTGGCCGAGCAGGCCGGCATCCGACCGTCTCGAATCGATGCCGATCTCGTGGCCGCGCATCTCGACGACCTGCTCGGGCTCGCGCACGCGTATCACCAGGCCGGTGCGACGGAGGAGGTGCAGGCGCTCTACGAACGCCTGCGCGAGCTGACGGCCGGGGACGCGGACGAGATGCGCCTCGCGCGCGTCCTCGCCCACGCGGCGTGGACGCGCTACGCGACGGTTGGCCTGGAAGACGACGAGGTCGAGGTACTTCGTCGTCTCGCCGCATCCGAGACCGAGAGCGAAGCGGGGGCGCAAGCACTGGCCGCGCTCGGGCGACACGCGCTGGAGCAGGGCGAGTACGACGAGGCCGGCAGGCGCCTCCGGGAGGCCGATGCGGCCTGGGCCCGCCTCGGAACGGATCGAGAGCAGGGAACCGGCCTGCTGCTGCTCGCGATCGCCGCGCGGCGCACGGGGAAACTCGAAGAAGCCGAGCAGCTCTTCATCGCGGCGGGCGAGGCCAATCGCCGCGTGGGTCACCGCCTGAACGCGATCATCTGCGACGTGAATCAGCGGCTCACCCAGTACGAGCGCGGGTCGACCACCGGCGTGGAGCGAGGCCTGGTCCGCGCGATTCACCAGTTCGAACTCCTGGAGGCGGTGAACCAGGCCAACCAGACGCGCTGCATCCTCGCTTCCGTGCGTTATGCGCAGGGAGACGCCGCAGGCGCCATCGCCGTGCAGGAGGACGTCCTGGCCCGTGCCGTCCCGCTGCAGTATCTGCCCGTGCTGACCATGTCGTACCCGAACCTCGCCCGCTGGCGTCTTGCCAGCGGTGACTTCGAGCGCGCGGCTGCGTTGCGGAAGTCCTGGGGCACGATTCATGAACGGGCGGATCCGACCGAAGCACGTTGCGAGCAGGCGATCTTCGACGCGAGGTTTTTCGCGCTGCGCGGCGACTGCGACCGGGCGCGTTCTCACACGCGGGAAGCCGTGAAGCGGATGCTCGCGCTCAAGAGCGACCGGACGCGGGTGAGGCAGATCGCCGCCCTGGCCGAAGGTCTGCAGTACGGGGCACCCGAAACGGACCTGGACGAACTCGCTCGTGCCCTCGACGGAGTCGATCTGCCCGAGGACCCCACCTCGGAGTTCGCCCGCGCCCTGCTCGGCGCAGCCATCGCGCTGTCGTCGGATGAGGTCGACTCGACGGAGCTACGCGCCGCCGCCGTGGCACTGCGCGCCTCGGCCTCCGCCGAGGGCCGCGCGATCCGGCTGTGCACCGCGGGGTGGCTCATGGCCGAGGCAGCGTGCCGCGCCGGTGACCCTGCAGCGGCGGACGCCGAGGCCAACCGCGCGCTTGCCGCGGCAGTCGCCCTCCAGAACGTCTGGCTTCAGATGCACCTGCTCGGCGTGCTCGCGCGCGTCCACCCCGGCGACGTGTTCGACGAGCGTCGTGAGGCGCTCATTCGACACGTCGGCCAGAACCTGGCCGTGGGCGCAGCCCGCGACCGGTTCGTGGCGTTCTGGTCGTCCGGAGACTCGGCGGCCGCCGACCCGGGTCGAGGCTAGGGAACGAGCTCTTCCAGGGTGTCGATGCACCACGTGCACGCGTCGCTCGATGCGAGGCCGAGTGACGCGTAGACCGTCGCCGCGGCCAGGGCCCGCGTGCGTACGGAGTACTCCGCCGGGTCGAGCGCCTGGTCTTGCAGGAGCTGTGCGAGGACCTGGAGCGCGCGGTTCCTCGCCTCGTGATCCTGCCACTGCGCGACGGTCAGCATGAGGCCGTGCAGGTACTCGTGCGGCGCGGCGTGAATCTGGTGGTTGCCGATCGTGATGATGATCCAGTCGTGGGGCCACATCTTGCCTGCTCCTCTTGTCTTGCGTCGTGCGGGATCGAAGGACGGTCCAGTGTGCGGTTCGCCAAGATACCCGCACGAGGGTGTGGACGACGGCATCCTGACCGCCCGCATCCCGCCCCCCGTGGAGACCCCCTGCCGCGCCCCCGACGCGGGGCCCCGCCTCAGGGCTTGCTCGCCCACTCCAGGACGAGGTCCGTCGTGCCCGCCTCCACGGGCGAGGGCGCGGGCACGCGGCCGTCCTTCGGGTACCTGAAGTCGAACGCGAGCTCGTAGGCGCCGGGCGGGAGGGCCGGCGTGTGGAACGCCCCCCCTTCCGTGACGACGCCTTCGAAGCGGATCGAGCCGCGCGTGGCGATCACGCGGCCGCCGGCCAGGGGCCTGGTCTGGCCGACGATCGTCCCCGTGATGGGCCGGCCTTCGATCAGTTCGACGATCAGGGGATCGCCCCGTCCCGTGTAGACGTCCTCGACGAGCGCCACGCGGGCGTCGCCCTTCTGGTGGATCAGCAACGTGCCCTTCGCATCGGGGAGCCGGTGCAGCCGGAAGAGCCCGCCCGCTTCGACGTTGCCCTTGAAGGCCTCGTGGCCCGGGACGTGGAACTCGACCCGAAAGGCCTTGCCCTGCGTGCCCAGGACGGCCCCGGCCAGGTCGTGGACGCACCTCACGCGGAGAACGACCTCGGTGGCCGGCGCCTCGACCGCCTGCACCCGCTCGTAGATGAGGTTCTTGCCGCCGTGGACGTGGAACTCGTACGGGCCGGGGCGGAGTTTCCCCAGCTTGAAGGTGGTCGTCGTTCCGTCGAAGCGGAAGGTGGCCTTCGGGTAGCCCTTGAGCAGGGGTTGGGCCCGGATGACGAGCCCCGCGAGCGCGCTCGGATCGACGTCCGGCACCCGGCCTTCGATCGACACGCCCCTCAGCAGCACGACCTCGACGTTCTCGTTGCCGGTGACGAGGTCCTTCACCGTCTCGCGGAAGTACGGAGAGTCGGCGTCCTGGGGACCGGTCACGAACACCGAGACGACCTGGTCCGGCGGCAGACGGCGGAAGAGGAAAGCGCCCTGCGCGTCCGTTCGGGTTTGCTGCCGCAACGAGAGGAGCGACGGGATCCCCTGCACCTGGATGGGCCGCTGGT
>JAUXCH010000457.1 GCA_030618975.1 Planctomycetia bacterium | reverse complement strand
GGCAGGCCCGCGTGCCGAGGTTCCTCGACCCCGTTGGGTCGTCCGATGGCCCTGCAAGGCCGGGAGCGGCTCCCGCTCGGCACCGCGTGGGGCCGGGCAACACGGGAATCGGGGCCACGGCCGCTCCGGCCTCACGGCCCTCACGCTGCCCGCGAGCCGGGTCGCTCCGCTTCCCGCCCCGGTTGGCGGCCTCCGGGCCGGGTGTGTACCCTGCGCCCCATGAACGTGCCGATCGAGACCCTGCAGGGGGCCCTGGTGGGCCCGGTGGATCACCTGGGCATCGCGGTCGAGAGCCTCGAGCAGGCCAAGGCCTTCTACGGCGGCACGCTCGGCCTGCCCCTCCTCTTCGAGGAGGAGATCGAGTCGGAGCGCGTGAAGGTCGCCGCCTACGACGGCGGAGGGATCCGCATCGAGCTGCTCGAGAGCTCGGACCCGGAGGGGCCCGTCGGGAAGTTCCTCGCCAAGCGCGGCCCGGGCCTCCACCACGTCTGCTACTCGGTGCCCGACATCCGCCGCACGCTGGACGAGCTGAAGGGCAAGGGCATCGAGCCGATCGGCACCGCGCCACGTCCCGGCGCGCACGGCTGCCAGGTCGCCTTCCTCCACCCCAAGACGAGCGGCGGCATCCTGATCGAGCTCTCCCAGCCGCCGTTCGGCGGCCAGTACGGCGGGCAGCACGGCGGGAAGGACGACGAACACGATGGCGAATGACCACCCGCGCATCGAGGAGCTTCGCGCCCGGCGCGAGCAGTCGATGCTCGGCGGCGGACCGGCCGCCATCGAGCGCCAGCACGCGAAGGGCAAGCTGACGGCCCGCGAGCGCATCGACCTGCTCGTGGACCCGGGCACCTTCGAGGAGCTCGACCCCTTCAAGATCCACCGCTGCACCGACTTCGGCATGAGCGAGAAGATCGTCACCGGCGACGGCGTCGTCACGGGCTGGGCCCGGGTGAACGGCCGCGTCACCTGCGTCTTCTCGCAGGACTTCACGGTCTTCGGCGGCAGCCTCTCGGGCGCGAACGCCGAGAAGGTCTGCAAGCTCATGGACCTCGCCATGAAGATCGGGTGTCCCGTGGTGGGTCTCAACGACTCGGGCGGGGCGCGGATCCAGGAGGGCGTCGTCTCGCTCGGCGGCTACGCCGACATCTTCCTCAGGAACACGCTGGCCTCGGGCGTCGTGCCGCAGATCTCGGCCGTCATGGGCCCGTGCGCCGGCGGCGCGGTCTACTCACCCGCGATCACCGACTTCATCCTGATGGTCGAGGGCACGTCGTACATGTACGTGACGGGCCCGAACGTCACGAAGACGGTCACGCACGAGACCGTGACGCACGAGGAGCTCGGCGGCGCGTCGGCCCACTCCGAGAAGTCGGGCGTCGCGCACTTCCGCGCCCCCGACGACGCGTCCTGCATCGCGCTCCTGAAGCGCCTGCTGTCCTTCGTGCCCCAGAACAACCAGGAGGCGCCGCCCCCCGGACCCGGCACCGACGACCCGAACCGGATGGAGGAGCGCCTCGACTCGATCGTCCCCGACGACCCGAACCGGCCCTACGACATCCGCGAGGTGATCCAGCTGATCGTCGACGACGGCGACTTCCTCGAAGTGCACGCACACTTCGCGCTAAACATCGTGGTCGGCTTCGCGCACCTGGGCGGCCGCACGGTCGGCATCATCGCCAACCAGCCGCAGATCCTCGCCGGCTGCCTCGACATCCACGCGTCCACGAAGGGCGCGCGCTTCATCCGCTTCTGCGACTGCTTCAACATCCCGCTCGTCACGTTCGAGGACGTGCCCGGCTTCCTGCCCGGGACCGACCAGGAGTGGAACGGGATCATCAAGAACGGCGCGAAGCTGCTCTACGCCTACTGCGAGGCGACGGTTCCCAAGCTCACCGTCATCACCCGCAAGGCCTACGGCGGCGCCTACGACGTCATGAGCTCCAAGCACATCCGCGGCGACCTGAACCTCGCCTGGCCGACCGCCCAGGTCGCGGTGATGGGCAGCAAGGGCGCGGTCGAGATCATCTTCCGCAAGGAGATCGCGGCCTCCGACGACCCCGCAGCCGCCGAGGCCGCGAAGACCGCCGAGTACCAGGCACGTTTCGCCAATCCGTACATCGCGGCCGAACGGGGCTACGCCGACGACGTGATCGAGCCGAGGCGGACCCGCCCGCGCCTCATCAGCGCGCTGGCCATCCTCGAGACGAAGCGCGACAAGAACCCGCCCAAGAAGCACGGGAACATCCCGCTGTGACGGTCGCCCCGCGCCCCATCCGGAAGATCCTCGTCGCGAACCGCGGCGAGATCGCGCTGCGGGTGATCCGCGCCGCCCACGACATGGGCATCCGGACGGTCGCCGTCTACTCCGATGCCGACCGCACCGCGCTCCACGTCCGCGGCGCCTACGAGGCCTATCGCCTCGGACCGCCCGAACCCGCCGCGAGCTACCTGAGCATCGAGAAGATCCTCGACGCGTGCAAGGCGTCGGGCGCCGACGCCGTCCACCCGGGCTACGGCTTCCTGGCCGAGAACGCCGCGTTCGTCGAGGCGGTCGAGGCCGCGGGCCTCGTGTTCATCGGCCCCCCCGCCGCGGCCATGCACGCCATGGGCGACAAGATCAGCGCGCGGGCGACGGTGAGCGCCGGCGGCGTCCCCGTCGTCCCCGGCGCGACGCTCGAGGACGCGTCGAACCCCGCGCTCGTCGTCGAGACCGCGAAGGGCGTCGGCTTCCCCCTGCTGGTCAAGGCCGCCTTCGGCGGCGGCGGCAAGGGCATGCGCCTCGTCAACGGACCGGGCGAGGTCGTCGAAGCCGTCCAGCGCGCGTCGTCCGAGGCCGTCACGGCCTTCGGCGACGGAACGGTCTACCTCGAGCGCTTCATCGAGAAGCCGCGCCACATCGAGATCCAGATCCTCGCCGACGAGCACGGCAACGCGGTCGCCGTCGGCGAGCGCGAGTGCTCGGTGCAGCGCCGGCACCAGAAGGTCGTCGAGGAGAGCCCCTCCCCCATCGTCGACGCGGACCTGCGGGCGCGCATGGAGGAGGCGGCCGTCCAGGCGGCACGCGCGTGCGGCTACACCAGCGCGGGCACCGTCGAGTTCCTCGTGGGCGCGGACCGCGAGTTCCACTTCCTCGAGATGAACACCCGCATCCAGGTGGAGCACCCGATCACGGAGCTCTGCTACGGCGTGGATCTCGTGCGCGAGCAGATCCGGATCGCCGAGGGCCTCCCCATCTCCTTCGGAGAGACCCACCCGCCGCTTCGCGGCCACGCCATCGAGGCGCGGATCTGCGCCGAGGACGCCGACCGGGGCTTCCTCCCCAGCACCGGCACGCTCGGCGCGGTCCAGCTGCCCGGCGGGCCGGGCGTGCGCTGCGACGGCCACGTGTTCGCGGGCCAGGAGATCACGCTCTACTACGACAACCTGCTGCTCAAGGTGATCGTGTACGCCGAGGACCGCCCGTCGGCGATTCACCGGCTGAAGCGCGCGCTCTACGAGACGCGGCTTCCCGGCCTCACCACGAACATCCCGTTCGTGCTGCGCGTGCTCGACGACGAGCGGTTCCTCTCGGGCGACTACGACACCTCGCTGGCCGAGGACCTCCCCGCGCCGCCGCTGGACGAGAACGACGTCGTCCCCGTCGTGGCCGCCGCGCTCGCACTCCACCGCCGCGTGCCGAAGGCCGTCGTCCCGGCCGCGCGGCCGACCGTCGCCCTCTCGCCCTGGGTGCAGGCCGACCGGGGTTGGATGAGCCGCTGACCATGAAGTACTACGTAGAGATCGCCGGTCGCGAACGCCTCGTCGAGATCCAGACGGGCAAGGAGGGTCTCCAGGTCCTCGTCGACGGCACCCCGCACCCCGTCGACATCGCCGAGGTCCGGGGCGCCGGCCTCTACAGCCTCCTCGTCGACGGCCACAGCCACGCCTACGCGGCCCGGTTCGACAACGGGGACGCCGTGCTCTCCTTCCACGACCGCGAGGTGCAGCTGAGGATCGAGGACGAGCGCACGCGCCTCGCCCACGAGGCGACCGGCGGGCCGCGCGGCGGGAGCGGCCCCGCCCAGGTCAAAAGCGTCATGCCGGGCGTGGTGAAGGAGTTGCGCGTGGCGGAGGGTGACGCCGTCCGGGAAGGACAGCCCCTCCTGAACCGCGAGGCCATGAAGATGGAGAACGAGATCCGGGCGACGCACGAGGGCGTCGTGGAGCGGATCCACGTCGAGCCCGGGGCCGCCGTCGACAAGGGAGCCCTGCTCGTGACGATGGGCGCGGCCGAGGCCCCTGCCCCCGCCACCGCCTGACCCGGCCGAAGCGCCCCGCAGAGGCCTTTCGCGGTCCGTTCACACGAGAAAGACGACCCTTGCGACCGCCGAGCAAAGGCGTACGCTGCAGGGGGTGGATCGGCTCCGCGTCGGAGCCGGCCCGGGGTCGCGCATGGGCATCCCCGAAAAGTCAGCGCTCGCCGTCCTGGCCGTGGTCGTGGCCTCCATCGTCACGTGCGCGCTCTTCGTCTGCCGCGAGGTACCCGACCTCGAGAAGACGCTGCGCCCCGCGACCGAGGCCGGGCCGGCGCTGCCGGCCCTCGTGCCCGCCGTGATCGTCGACGAGGCCGACGCCGCGAGCGCGCAGGCCGCCCCCGCGTACGTCGAGGAAAGCCAGGTCCCGGCTACCCAGCGCTGGTACCGCCGCCGCGGTCTCGCACCCCGCTGGATGATGCGCACCCGCGAGACACGGCTCGAACGGGCGCGCGGCGCCCACGTCCGGCGCGACGAAGCCGAGCCCGATCTGAGGGTGGACCTGCTGCGGGAGAG
>JAUXCH010000961.1 GCA_030618975.1 Planctomycetia bacterium | reverse complement strand
TTCGACTGGGAACCTCGCTCCCTGGAGACCGTGGCGCACAGCGCCCGCCGCCTCGGCCGGCGGCCGGAGGCTCTCGAGGCGGGGGACTGGCACGACCCGCCGCCGCTCGGCCGGTTCGACCTCGTGCTCGCCGCGGACGTGCTCTACGAGCTGCGAGACGTCGGACCGGTCGCCCGCTTCCTCGCGGCGCACCTGGCGTTCACGGGGGAGGCGTGGCTGGCCGATCCCCGGCGTCCCGAGGCCGACGCGCTCCCGGGTGCCGCGGAGGCGGCCGGACTCCGGCTGCACCCCGCCCTCTCGTTGCCGCATCGTCCCGGAGGCGCGCGGGTCGAGCTCTGGCGGCTGACACCGGCTGGCCGCCCTCCGACCGCGTGAGGGCCGGTCCCTACTGATCCGTGCTCAGGCGCTGCCTCACCGCCTCGACGAAGGCGAGAAGGTCGTCGAGGTGGTTTCGTACGACGTCCTCGACGATGCCCAGGTCCACGGTGTCGTATCCGTGCACGATGACGTTGCGGAAGCCGATCACGTTGCGGAGCACGGCCGCGAGGTCGTCCTCGATCCACCCTGCCCCTGCAAGCAGGTCGAAGATCTCGCGATTGGTTCGGGGCTCTCCCAGCCTATCGTCCGACACGATGTGAGACGCCACGTCCAGAGCGGCCTGGGCCGCGAGCTGCAGCGTGTGCTCGACGAACCGCTGCTCCCGCACGTCCTTACGCAGCAACTCCGGCCGTGCCAACTCGCGAAGCTCCCGCACGTATGTTTCGATCGAAGCGAGCTTCTTGGCGACGAGCTCCGCATCGGTCACGTGGGTGACACCAGCTTGCGATAGCGCCTCAGGTGCGGTTCGAGATCGAAGTACTCGTTGCGCGCCTGGACCTCGAAGCGGATGCGTGCCGAACGGTCTCGCTCCAGCAGCAGCCTCTCGGCCCGGAGCACCCGGATCACCAGGTCGACCGGGGCGGTGTTGAGTGCCACGACCTGCACGGGCCGTCGCAGCGCGCGTTCGATCTCACCCTCGAGGACCAGACTCTGCGAGTTCAAGATCGACGCCGGTGCCTCCACGAACAGGACTCCCACGTCGACGTCGCTGTCCTCGCGCGCGGTGCCCCGTGCGACGCTGCCAAACAGATACGCGGCGGAAAGTCCCTCGCCGTGGTCCGCGAAGAACTGGCGCAGGCGGGTTTCGATCTCCGTGCAATCCACGCGGCCAGTATAGCCCTGTGCTACCCGCTCACGCTGCCCGTGCCCTCGCGCGGCGCGGGTCCGACGGCGTGCGGGTCGGTCCCTGCGCGATCCGCTTCGTCTCGTAGCGTCTCGCCACGACCTCGTGCCGCGCGAAGGTCGCGCAGTCCGCCCGCTCCTCGATCTCGACCCTTTCCGGGTGGGTCCTCTCGGGTGCCGGGAGTGCCGGAAGGACGAGGAACACGCCCCGAAGGACGCCTCCTTTTCTCCTTCCCGCGTTCGTGCGTTGTTCCGGGCCCGTGGTGGAGTGTGGAGAAGGGACGGCTTCCCTCCCCTTCGACCCTGCGCGCCGTCGGGCCCAGGAACGCCCACCCCGCTCCTCCTTCCCCCCACGGCACCCCTGCCCTATCGTCCCGGCGAGAACGGATGAACCAGCCCTTCGACCACGAACGCGCCCTGCTCCTCGTCCTGAAGGAAGGGGATGCGCCGGCCGACGCCTTCCTGGCGCTGCTCGACCACCCCGAGGCGCGCACGCACTACTGGCCCGCGCCCTGGGCGTTCGAGAAGGCGGGGATCGACCTGCCCGCCGCGCTCCCGGCTCTCGACACGATCACGCGGGAGCGGTTG
>JAUXCH010000568.1 GCA_030618975.1 Planctomycetia bacterium | reverse complement strand
GAAGTCAGCCATTGTGGAGTCAAATTTCTCCTTCGCATCGTCGTACGCCACCGTGGCCGCGTTTGCCTTCTTCCCGAGAAGCTCTGCTTCTGCCTGCTTGGCGGCGATCAGATCCTCGAGTTCCTTGTTTCTATCTTCGAGAACGTATAGGGAATTCAATCCCACCTGACGAAGGACTCGGGCCTCACGAACGCCCTTGGACCTCCTTCCCAGCGTCCAACTCCCCGCGTGGGCCGGGGTGAGGACTGCCTGGAAGCAGTGTAGCGCCCCCGGGGCGCGCCGGGAAGGGCCTTGAAGCGCCCGCCAAGCAGACCTCCCCCCCCACGTCTGCGTCGGGCGTCTCCGGCCACCGCCTTCACCCCGCTCAAGACGCAAGAGCCTCATGGCTCGAAGGGCGAGACGAGCCCCTTCTCTCGCCGGTGCCTGAGGATGCGGTCGGTGACACTCGTCTTGGTGATCCAAGCGACGATCACCATTGCTTCGCCGCACCGGCTGCATAGCAAGAGATCGACCTCGAACACCTTCCTGAGCATCCGTGCCCAGGACGACCGACGCCGGGCCTCTGCTGAGCCGGGTGTGGCCGTCGGGGGCTTGTCCGTGGCGAGGATCGAGGCCTCCCCATCCACGCCCCCCTTCTCCTCGTCCACACCTGCCCCCGCCCGCGTCTCCTTCGACTCGCTTCGCTCACCCAGGGCGCGTTCCCGTAGCGCCCTGCGTTTCTTGCACGAATACCGCCGGATTGTCCGAATAGGGGAAGGACACGAAGTAGATGTTGACGTTGTTGATGCGATTGCCGAAGAAGTAGATTGCGGGGTCCATCTTCCCGAGGCGCAGGTGCACTCGCCCGCGCGCAAGATCCTGCTCCCAGTAGAGCTGCGTCACGGCGACGGGCTGCTCGGTGAAGCCGGTGGTCGTGGGGTTCAGGGTGCCGAGCCCCTTCGAGAGGTTGTAGGGAGCGAGCCTCGTGCCGATCCGGTGCCTCGTCTCCACGTAGAGGCGCAGGATCCCCGCGTCGACCTCCTCCTCGCCGAACGCACGCCATCGTGCGAAGAAGTCGAGGTCGCCTGCCGCGGCGTTGCGCGGCCCCGCCCCGCGCGAGGCGTGCTGGTAGAGTACCGTGTACTCCGCGCCGAAGGAGAGACCGTGCCGCTCCGCCAAACGGCGACGCCAGGAGGTGGCTACGTTGCGCCCGAGGCCGCGCAGGAGGTCGAGGTGCTCCCTGTCCTTGGAGATGATCTCGCGAATCGTGTGTCGTCCACGGAGTCACCCGCCGTGTCGCGTCGTGTGCTCTCGGCGCCGTTTCGGGACGCCAGCGGCACGGGGGGGATGTCGATGGACGGCGTGCTTGCCCCCCCCGGCCCCGGCGCGGCCAGCTCGTCCGCGCGTGCGACGGCGGCCGCGAGGAGGCCGAGCGTCACGACCAGGGTCCAGCGCCCCAGCGTGCGGAATCCGGTCGGGGACGGAGCCCGGCTCATTCCACGAGTCTCGCACGCAGCTTTCACGGCGAGGTCAGGCGGCGGCGCGAGGCCGGACGCCCGAGCGCTCCGTGAGCGATCGGGGACTCCCCCTCGGCTCGGGAACTTGCAGGATCCGCATGGAAGTACGTCGCGAACCCGGTTCGTGCCTCCCGGGGCCGTGATCGCGCCGCGCTGGTGACGGGGCGCCGACACGGGGCGGGTAGACAAGCCCGCATGAGATCGCCCCCATCCATGGATCGAGACGACGTGGTCACGCATCCGCGCGTGGCTTCCCGCCATGCGACGGTGTCAGCCCGCGGCTTGGTGACCACGCTGCTGCTGGTCGTCGCCGCCTCTTCCGCGCGCGCCGGCGACGAGTCGGAGACGTACCGGCCCCCGGACTCGACGCGCAATCCGGTGAGCGTGGAGGGGCAGCTCGACGAGATCTACGAGCCGCGTCGGCCCCACGTCCCCTCCCGGGGTCTGGATCGCGTTCTCCGTCGGTGGTACGACTTCAAGTCCCGCAGCCAGGACCGGTTCGGCCTCCGGTTCGGCATCGCCTACACCGGGCTCTACGAGGTGGCCACAGCCACCCTCACGGACGTGGATCAGGCCGCCGGGGGGATCTTCGAGATCCTCGGCACCTGGGAAGTCGTCTCTCGCCGGGGACCGCACCCGGGCACGCTCGGCTTCCGGGTCGAGAACCGACACCGTCTTGGGTCGGACATCCCGCCGCAGTCCCTGTTCGCCGAGGTGGGCGCCGGGGTGCCCACGGCTACCGGCTACGGGGAGTTCGACGTCTCCCTGGCCGAGCTCTGGTGGGAGCAGCAGATCGTGAGGGATCGCTTCAGCATCCGGGTCGGCAAGATGCTGCCCTTCGGTTACTACGACTACTTCCGCTTCAAGAACCCGAAGACGGATTTCACCAACGCCGCGATCATGCTGAATCCGACGATCGCCTGGCCCCAGTTCGGGCTCGGCATCCTCACCGAGATCCGGCCTCGCCGGGACCTGTACGTCCTCGCCGGGATCCACGACGCGAATGGAACGCCCACGCGGGACGGCTTCGACACGTTCTTCGACGACCAGGAGTTCTTCGCCATCGCGGAGCTCGGCTGGGATCCCGGCTTCCTTTCCGACGGAAAGCAGAACCCCGCGGCTCCCGACTTCCATGCGACGGTCTGGCATGCGGACGCGCGTAGGAAAGCCGGCCGTCCGGAGGGTTGGGGGGTCAGCGTCACGGGGCAGCACTCGTTCGGCGACGTCGTCCCGTTCGCGCGGTACGGGTACTCGGACGGCGGCGCGGCACTGCTCGAGCACCTCGTGATGGGCGGCGTCGCGTGGACCAACGCGTTCCACTACAAGCAGGACACGGTGGGTCTGACCCTCGCCTGGGGTCGTCCGTCCAACCGTCTGCTCGACGACCAATGGACCGTCGAGTTCTACTACCGGATGCAGTTCACCCGTCGAGTTGCCGTCACGCCCGACGTGCAGTGGATCGTGAACCCATCTGCGAACCCGGGGACGTCGTCCTTCGCCGTGTTCGGTTTGCGCGCGCGAATCGATCTGTGATCCTCGTCGTTCATCTCCGGGGTGTGCCGGGGACCGTCACCTGCCGGGGCGGGAGAGGTGGCTGCCGAAGGGCGGCACGCTGGTCGCCGCCCAGCGCTTCAGCGACCCCCGTGGCGTCTCGCCGAACTGCTGCCTGTACGCCTGGGTCAGCCTGCTCGCGTCGTGGAATCCGACCTTCCTCGCCGCGCGTGCGACCTTGCCGTGGAAGGCCGGTCCGGATCCGAGCACGGTGCGAAACGCGTGCAGGCGCTCGAGCCGGTCGAACTCGTACGGCCCCATCCCGAAGGTGTTGCGGAATGCCTGGTACAGCGTGCGTTCCGGGACACCGAGTTCGCAGGCGAGAGCCCCGATGCGGACCCTGACCTCGTTCCCCATCTCTCGCATCCGACGAACCGCCCGGCGGGTGAGGGCGAACGAACGTTCCCCACCCCGTCGTGCGGGGTGGTTCGCGCGAGGACGCTCCGGCCCTGGTCGCAGCACGTCCGCGACGGCGTCGAGTACTCGATCCCGCAAGGCGAGGGCGTGCCGGGCCCCCGACTCCGGCGCGGGGGGCCTGCCTCCTTCCCGGGTGGCGGCGCGGCAGACCTCTTCGAGCGCGCGCAGTTGTTCGGGTCGGGCGCACGGGGTGGGCGTGAGGGGACGGGGCCACGCGAGGAACCGGGCGAGCGTCGGCGCGATGCGGACCTCGAGGCCGAGAGCCACCCGGGGCATCACGTACTCGTGCTCACGCTCGCTCAGAAAGACCATCAACTGGTCGGGCCGGAGATCCCGTCCGCGATAGCGGAGGGGGGCGTCTGCGTCGAGCAGGCAGAAGAACTCGAGGGCATCCGTCCGATGGTGCCACCGGCCGTGCACACGCCGGTCCACGGCGTGCCACAACACCTGCACGCCCGGGAGGACGAGACGACGACACCCGTAGTGGAGGGGGCCGCGATCCAGTTGGACGAGCCCCCCCTCCCAGCCCCCGCCCGCCGGGGCGATGGCTTCCCCGTCGTG
>JAUXCH010000206.1 GCA_030618975.1 Planctomycetia bacterium | reverse complement strand
GGAGACATTTTAGCCTGTTATAGGTAAAGATGCCATTTTGCTTTCATGGCCGCTAACGTCTTTAATAACCAGCCGCCGCCTGGCCGCCTCCGCCGCTCGAGGCCGTCGCGGTGTTCGAGCCACCGGAGGTTCCCCCGTCGTCGTCGCCGCCGCCCCCGAGGAAGAGGAAGCCGAGGACGATCGCGACGACCAGCGCGCCGCCGCCGTAGAGCAGGGCGGGGTTGAACCCGCGGCCCTCGCGGGGACGGTCGTAGCCCTCGCGGGGCGCACGGCCACCCCGGGACCGCCCTCCTCCGGACCGGCCGCCTGCGGACCGGCCCGCAGCCGAGGCGGGTCGCCGCGCCTTGGTCTGGCCCCCTCCCCGCTTGCCGTTCCGATCCGGCGGGCGGTACTGGGGTCCGCGGGTGGCCTGCGTCGGCGTCTTCTGCGCCGGTGCCCGGCCGCCACCGCCCCGCTGGACGCCCTGGGCGGGCTTTCGCGAGCCGGGCGTACGGCCCGAGACGGCGGGCCGGGCGGGGCTGGCCGCCGGGGCTGCGCCGCCCCCGGCAGTGAGCACGGCACCGCAGGAGCCGCAGGTGAACTGCTGCCCCGGAGCGAACGACGACACGTCGAACTGCGCACCGCAGCTGTGGCACGACTGAAGGCGGCTCATGGCGACTCCATCTGCGTTCTCGCACCCCGCGTGGCCGGGTGCCGATTTTCGGCCCTTATAGCACGGTTCCTCGCGCTTCCGGGGTCGTGCGGGGGGACCCTCCAGCGTGCGCGGGCGGCAACTCGGCTACCAGTGGAAGCCAAACTCCTTCTCGTTCTCCTGGAACCACGCCTTCGCGCTCGCCGTGTCCTTGAAACTCTCGCCCGTCAGTTCCTCGAGAGCCTCCACGACCTCGGCCTTGTACTGCTTCCACATCTTCCACCTGCGCTCCCACCACGCGGCGGGCGGATTGGTCGGCGAGTTCACGGCCGTGGCCCCCGGCTCGTCGATCTCCTCGGCGAGCCATCGGCAGAGACGCTTGTCCTTCGCCAGGCGCACGTACTCGCACACGGACACGACCGCCGGGGCGTTGGCCTCGTGCGGATCGCCCACGACGCTGCGCCAGAGACGCTCCAGATCCTTGAAGCGCTTGCGGTCGAGCTCCGCTCCACCCTCGACGGCGGCGGCCGCGTAGAGGATGCGCCCCTGCACCGTGTACCGGCGGTGGTTCTTGCGGTCGGTGAAGGCCTTCTTCCACATCGCCTTGCCGAGCTTCTTCCGGTCCTTCTCCGATTCGACCTTCTGCACGGCGAGCAGATCCGCGGCGCGGACGGCGACGCGCGACGACTCGTGCGTGAGCATCTTGAGAAGCGGCTTGTGGAAGCACGCGTGCGAGCGCTCTCCGACCTCGTCGAGCGCGGCGAGCGCCTCCTGGACCTTGCGGCGCTTGGCGGCCTTCTTGAGCAGCTTCTCGAGACGCTTCGCCTCTTCCGGGCTCAGCGCCTCCGGCTCCTCGGCTTCCTCCGCCCCGTCGTTCGACGGCGGCTCCTCCTCGGCCCGGGCGACTCGGCCCGAGCACAGGGCGAGGAGGCCGACCGCGAGGAGCAGACGAAGCCAGGTTCCGGGTGCACGCATGGCGATACCTCCACGACGGCCATGGTACCGGGCGGGCCCATCGCAGGCCACGGCGCAGGCCACGGCGCAGGCCACGGCGAGGTGCTACTCCAGGGTGACCCGGTTGGCGTAGATGTCGCCGGGGCCGTCCCGCTGGTCGTACCAGACGGCGTGCGCCCTGCCCGAGCCGAGGCAGAGCCGGGGAGCGAGGCTGTTCGCCGCGCCGGCCTCGTCCGTGTCGAGGCGCGTCTCCTCCGCCGACCAGGTCGCCCCGTGGTCGGTGGAGGTGCTCAGCAGCACGTCGAAGGCGCCTTCCCGGTCGTCGTACCAGGCGACGACGAGGCGCGAGCCGCCCAACGCGATCTGCGGCAGGAACGCGTTGGCCGTGCCGGGGGGATCGGTGTTCACCTGCACGTCCTGGAGGAACCAGCTCGCGCCCCCGTCGGCCGAACGGCTGACGTACACGTCGGACGCGCCGGCGCGGAAGTCCTCCCAGACGACGTACGCGTCGCTGCCCCGCAGGCACAGCGCCGGCACGAGGGACGCGCCCGCGCCGGGCGCGTCCGTGTCGAGACGAACGTCGCTCGCGAACCACGTGGCGCCGCCGTCGGAGGAGGCGTTGAAGCGGATGTCGCGGGCGCCGTCACGCCCGTCCGACCACACGACGCCGACGCGCGCGGAGTCGCACGCGACACGCGGTTCGAGCGACCGCCCCGACCCGGGATCGTCCGTGTCGAGGCGCTCGTCCCCTGCGAGCCAGCTCGCACCTCCGTCCACAGAGCGGTTGAAGCGGATGTCCGGCTCGCCGTCACGATCGTCCTGCCAGACGACGTAGAGCGCGGTGCCACAGCAGACGATGCGGGGAAACTCGGACGACGCGGCACCGGCCACGTCCGTGTCGAGCCGCACGTCCGCCGCCGACCAGGTCAGCCCCCCGTCGAGCGAGCGGCTGAAGTACACGTCGCTCAGTCCGTTTCTCGAGTCCTGCCACACGGCGTAGACCGCGTCGCCCGCACGGCACACGTCCGGGTTCCACGAGGAGCCGTCTTCCGGCGTCTCGCGATCGATGCGCACGTCGTCGACCAGCCAGCTCGCGCCCGCGTCGGTCGAACGGTTGCACCGGATCTGGGAGAGCGTCGAGCGCTGGTCCGACCACACGACGACGACGCGGTCGTCGTCGCAGCAGATCCTCGGGACGTTCGATCCCGCGGCGCCCGGCTCGTCGGTGTCGAGCCGGACGTCGACCGGCGACCACGTGTCTCCGCCGTCCAGGGATCGGCTGAAATAGACGTCCGTGTCGTCGTCCCGCCGGTCGTACCAGGTGACGTAGAGCCGGTCCCCCGCGCAGCAGATCTCGGGGAACACCGACAACCAGGCACCCGCCGGGTCGGTGTTCAGGCGCTGGTCCACGCGGTCCGGAGGCAGGAACGGCGGGTCCGGATCCCCGTCCCCGGGACGCCCGGCGCCCCCGCCGCCGCACGCCGGCAGGGCGACCGCGAGGCTTCCGGAAAGGAGCAGGACGGCGACCCGTGCCAGGTACGTCATGCGGCCGAATCTACCCCTGCCTCGCGGGGGTCGCTATCCTCGCGCCCGCCATCGAGTCGACGGGAGGATGCCGGATGCCGCCGAGAGCCCTGTTTCCGCTGGAGAGCCTCGACCTCGAGCGGGTGCTCGCCGACATCGAGGACATCCGGAAGACGAATCCCCAGCGCTACGAGATGGAACAGCTCTCGCGCATCGTCCACTACGACCCCGAGGCCGGGACGATCGCGGGCGTGCTCGAGGTGGCGGAGGAGCCGTTCTGGGCGCGCGGCCACATCCCCGGCCGGCCGCTGATGCCGGGCGTGATCATGATCGAGGCGGCCGCGCAACTCTGCTCCTGGGCCGTACGCCAGGTCTACGACTCCGAGGCCTACGCCGACCGGTTCTTCGGGTTCGGCGGCATCGACAACGTGAAGTTCCGTGGCACCGTCCTCCCGGGACAGCGGCTGGTCATCCTGGGCGAGAAGGGCGAGGTGCGGCCGCGCCGCGCCGTCTTCAAGACCCAGGGCTGGGTGGAGGGCCGGATGGCGTTCCAGGCCGAGATCACCGGATTGTGGGTTTGATCCGCCCGTCCCACGCGTCGGTGCTGAACTCCTCGGCCCGCTTCACGTACCCCGCCGCCTTCCAGCGCGCGTCCGCCAGACGCGCCTCGCCGTCGAGCGCGCGGACGATACGTGCGGGCACGCCGACGACGAGGGTCCACGACGGGACCTCGTAGTTCTCCGGCACCACCGTGCCGGCCCCGACGACGGCGCCCTCTCCCACCACGGAGCCACTGAGCAGCCGGGCGCCCATGCCGATGAGGGCGTGGTCCCCGATCCGCACGCCGTGGCAGATCGCGCCGTGGCCGATCGTGACCTCGCGGCCGATCACCTGGCGCGCGTCCGGATCCACGTGGACGACGACGCCGTCCTGCAGGTTCGTCCGGGCCCCGATCTCGATCGGGGCATCGTCGCCCCGGATCACGACGCCGAACCACACGCTCGCGTCCTCGCCGAGCGTCACGTCGGCCGTCACCACGGCGCCCTCGGCCACCCACGCCCGGCCGAGCCTGTGCATCCGCGCCGGAGGACGGGCGCTCACGCCAGCCCCCGGATGAGGAGCGGCACCAGCGTCGCGACGTTCCACAGCGCGTGGGCACCGATCACGGCGGCCAGGGAGTTGGTCCGCTCGAAGATCCAGGTCAGCACCATGGCCAGCGCGAACAGCGGAAGCCAGGACGGAGGGTTCGGGTGCATGAGAGCGAAGAGCGCGGACGTGCCGACGGCCGAGAAGAGCGCGGCGTGCCTCACCTTCAGGCTCGAGCGCAGCGCCGGATAGAGCAACCCACGAAACAGGCTCTCTTCGGCCACGGGCGCCAGAACGGCCGCAGCCCCCATGATCACCCAGGCGGTGGACGTACCCGTTCCACGAACGATGTCCTCCACGGGCTTTTGGACCGTGATGGGGAACTCGATCCAACGGAGGATGAGGATGCTGAGGAGCATCGTGGGGATCACGATGGCAGACGCGATGAAGAACGTCCCGAACGCCCAACCCGTGACCCTGATCGGCGAGCGCCGGGGGCCCACGTCGAGCCGACGCCTGCGCAGGACCACGAGCAGCGCCGCTGCGAGCAGGAGTCCCTGCGTCGCGAGCATCCCCACCGCGGTCGCCGAACTGCCCTCGAGCTGTGCCCGCTGGATGATCATGGAGGAGAGAACGAGGAGCACGAACGCGCACCCCAGGATCATCAGCGTGTTGGAGAGGGAGAACGGCATGGTGGCCGTCACCCGCTCGGGAGCGGGAAGCACGCCCGCGCGCACTCGCTCCCAACGGACCCACATCCAGACGAGGAGCACGAGCCCGACGAGCCCGGAGCCGAACTTGAGGAGGCCTACGGCCCACACGGCGGCCGGAGACTCCTGGATCCAGGCATCCATGTCCTCGGCGCTCATCGCCGGTTCGGGGGCGGGGACCGCCCCCTCGGCCGGCAGCGGCTCGACGGGCACGGGTTCGTCGGCCCACACGGCACCCGCGAAGAGCGCCAGGACGGCGAGGCCGAACAGGAGCGGACGCACGCGCACGGGGATCAGGGCCAGCCTCACGCGGACCCGACGACGCCGGTCGTGGGGCTCGACGGGCTCGGACGGCCCTTGGGCATCCGGCCGGCGAGGAAGGCGCGGCGGCCCGCGCGGCAGGCGTCCCGCATGGCGCCGGCCATGAGGATGGGATCCTCCGCCTTGGCGATCGCCGTGTTGAGCAGCACGCCGTCGACACCCAGCTCCATGGCGAAGGCCACGTCCGAGGCGGTCCCGACGCCCGCGTCGACGACGACGGGCACGTTCGACTGCTCGACGATCAGCTCGATGTTCAGTGGATTCAGGAGCCCCAGCCCCGAGCCGATGGCGCTGCCGAGGGGCATGACGGCGGCGGCGCCCGCGTCCTCGAGCTTGCGGGCGACGACGGGGTCGTCGTTCGTGTAGACGAGCACGGTGAAGTCCTCCGCCACCAGCGTGTGGAGCGCCTTCAGGGTCTCCTCCGTGTCCGGGAGCAGGCTCACCGGATCCGCAAGGACCTCGAGCTTCACCAGGTCGGCGATGCCGAGCTCGCGTGCGAGGCGGCACGTGCGCAGCGCGTCCTCGCCGGTGAAGCACCCGGCGGTGTTCGGGAGCAGGGTCCAGCGGTCCCCGAGCGCGTCGAGCAGGTTGGGGCCCGACTTGCGCCCCAGGTCCACGCGGCGCAGGGCGACGGTGACGCATTCCGTGCCGCTCGCGTCGAGCGCCGCCACCGTCTGCTCGTTCGACTCGTACTTCCCGGTCCCGACGAAAAGACGGCTCCGGAAGGTATGGCCCCCGATCCTCAGCAGCGGCTCTTCGTAGGCGGGATCGCCGCCGCCCACGAAGGTCACGACCTCCACCCGGTCGCCGGCGTCGAGGCCGTGCCGGACGTGATCCGCGCGCGGGATCACCTCGCCGTTCACCTCCACCGCCACACGCTCGTTCGAGAGCCCCAGCTCCTGGAGGAGATCCGCCACCGTGGGCGGGTTCTTCGACGCCGGCAGCGCGCGCTGCTCGCCGTTCAACGTGATCGGGATGCTGGAGGTGCCCACGCGCGCAAGGTACCGGACCCCAGGGCCCCGAGGGTCTCTTTGCCGCGAACGGGGACCCCTCTATTCGGAGGCGCCCTGCCCACCCGCGACGTGCTTCTCCCACTTGTAGAGGTCGGCGACCTGCGCCAGGGTCGAGTTCCCGTCCTGGATCTCGGCGCGGACACGGTTCTCGGCCTCGAGGCAGTACATCGCGCGGTTGGCGACCTCGACCGCCCGGCGCGCCGGCACCACGACGACCCCATCCGCGTCGGCCACGACCCAGTCGCCGGGCCTGCACTCGATTCCCTCCACCCTGAGCGGAACGTCGATCTCGCCGAACCCCTTCGGCTCCCCCGCGTTCGGACACACGACGCGGCCGAACACCGGCACCCCGACGGCTCGGATGTCACGGGTGTCGCGAATCGCCCCCAGCACGATCACCCCCGCCAGCCCACGGTTCCTGGCGGAGTGCGTCGCCAGCTCCCCCCAGACGGCCGGGGCCCGGTCTCCCGCGTCGATCAGGAGTACGTCGCCCGGCTGGCAGCGGTCGATGGCCTCGACCGGCTTGGCCCAGTCGCCCGGGACGGTGCGCACGGTAACGGCCTTGCCCACGACGTGGGCGTCCGGCACCGTCGCGGTCAGACCGTGCCAGCACGGGGCGCGATGCATCGCGTCGCTGACGTTCGCCGCGGAGACCTGCTCCAGGAGGGCCCGGATGTCGGCTTCGCTGCTGCCGCGCTCGGCGACCTCGGCGTCTCCCGCCACGCCCGTGCGCATGGCCTCCAGGAGGTCCCGCGTGGCGGCCTCGGCGTCGCGGGCCTTCGTGATGGCGCCGCCCACGATGATGACGTCGGCACCCGCCGCAACCGCCTTGGGGGCGGTCCGGGCCGTGATGCCCCCCGCCACCGTCACGGGGATCGAGACGGCGGCGCGCACCTGGCGCAGGGTCTCGAAGGGGTCCTTCCCACGGACCTGGTCGTCGATCGGGCAATGGACGTTCACTGCGTCCGCCCCCATCGTCTCCACTTCGCGTGCACGCGCAGCCGGATCGGCGCAGCCCAGGAGGTCGACCAGCACGTGGATGCCGTAGTTCCCCCCCGTCTCGACGCACTCCTCGATCGTGGAGTCGCTGGCGACGCCCAGCACGGTGCCCCAGTTCGCCCCGGCCTTCGCGGCCGCCTCCAGCTCGAGCCGACCCGCGTCCATCGTCTTCCCGTCGCAGACGATCTCGGCCTGGGGAAACGCCTCCCGAAGCGCGCGGACCGCCCCGAGGCCTTCGGCCTTCAGGAGGGGGGTGCCGACCTCGAGGAGGTGCACGCCTCCGGCAACGGCCTCCCGCGCCGCCCGGAGGGCACGGTGCAGGTCGACCTGGTCCAGCGCGAGTTGCAGGCGGGGTGTCATGGCGGCATACGCTAGCGCATCGCGGCCTCCAGGGGAGAACCGAAACCGCTCCCCGCCCCCGCGGGATCGGCCAAATGCGCTCGCACCCGCTTGACAGCCCTGCGGGGGAGGGCGGAGAATACGGCCGACCAGAAACGCACCTGGCGAAGACGGGGCGGGCGGCATGCCCGCCCCGTTTCTTGCCGGGCGTCCCTGGTCATGCCGGGCGTCCCTGGACGCCGATCGC
>JAUXCH010000673.1 GCA_030618975.1 Planctomycetia bacterium | reverse complement strand
GCGTCCTCGCTTGACCGGGGCCCGGGTGAGCGTACCCTCGCTCGCTTCCCTTCGGGCTTCCCGACCCATGAACAAGACGACCTTCGCCACGACGAACCGCGCCGCCGCCCAGTGGCACGTGGTCGACGCCTCCCAGGAGGTGTTGGGCCGCATGGCGGCCAACGTCGCCCGCGTCCTCCAGGGCAAGCACAAGCCCACCTACACGCCGCACGCCGACGTCGGCGATTTCGTGGTCGTCGTGAACGCCACGAAGATCCAGGTCACGGGGCGGAAGGCCGAAAAGAAGGTCTACCGCCGGTACACCGGCTACCCCGGTGGACAGGTCGTGGAGTCGTTCGCCCGGATGCAGGAGCGGCACCCCACGGAGATCGTCCGGCTGGCGGTTCGGCGCATGATGCCCAAGACGACCATGGGGCGGCACATGCTCCGGAAGCTGAAGATCTACGCGGGCAACGACCACCCGCACCACGCGCAGAAACCCGAGGCGCTGGCATTCGGCACCGGCGTCGAGAGCAGGAAGTAGGGCCCGATGGTGAACCCGAAGAGCTTCGTCTGGGGCACCGGACGCCGGAAGAGTTCGGTCGCCCGCGTGCGGATCGCCCCGGGAGAGGGCAGGTTCGTGGTCAACCGCAAGGAGTGGCGGGACTACTTCCCCACGCGCGCCGCGCGCGTTTCCGCCTTGCAGCCGCTCAAGCTCACCGATACCGCGTCCCGGTACGACGTGTTCGTGAACGTGGTGGGCGGTGGCGTCCAGGGGCAGGCGGACGCCGTTCGTCACGGCCTGGCCCGCGCGCTGGCCACCGCGGATAGCGCGCTCGAGCCGGCACTCCGCGACGCGGGCTTCATGACGCGCGACGCGCGCATGAAGGAGCGCAAGAAGTACGGACAGCGCGGCGCGCGCGCCCGCTACCAGTTCAGCAAGCGGTAACCCGGCGGCAACATCCGGCGCTCGACACGGCCCGTGTCCCCAAGGGGGGCGCGGGCCGTTACACTGCCGGGACCGTGCAGTGAGGACCCATGGCCGGTCACAGCCACTTTGCGAACATCATGCGGGTGAAGGCCCGCGTCGACGCCCGTCGCGGCAAGACCTTCTCCAAGATCTCCCGCCTGATCCAGGCGGCCGTGCGGGTCGGCGGCCCCCAGCCGCGCGACAACCTCCGCCTGGCCTTCGCCGTCGAAAAGGCGAAGGCCGCCAACATGCCGAAGGACACGATCCAGCGCCTCATCGACAAGGCGTCGGGGGCTGCCGGCGGCGACGACTTCGAGGAGGTCACGTACGAGGCGTACGGTCCGGGAGGCGTCGCCCTGCTCATCGAGGCGCTCACCGACAACCGCCACCGCACGGCGCCGGAAGTACGCGTGATCCTCGACCGGAACGGAGGGCGCATCGGGACCAGCGGCTCGGTGGCCTGGATGTTCGAGCGCAAGGGCCAGGTCGAGGTGCCCGCGGACCAGGTCGAGGAGGACCGCCTCTACGAGCTCGTGATCGACGCGGGCGCGGAGGACATCGTGCGGGAGGGTGAGCGGTTCGTGATCACCTGCTCCGTAGCGGGCCTCCACGACGTGAAAGCCGCGCTCGAGGAGGCGGGGATCGAGCCCAGCCGCGCCGAGTTCGAGATGACGCCCAAGTCCACGGTGGACGCGGACGAGGAGACGGCGCGCAAGGTCATGCGCATCCAGGACCTGCTCGAGGACAACGACGACGTCCAGACGGTCACGACGAACCTGGAAGTGAGCGAGGAAGTTGCAGCCCGCCTCGCCGAGGGGTAGCGCGCCATGGACGATCTCGGCTCGCTGATCACGACGCTGCAGCGCAACGTGACGCGCGTATTCCTGGGCAAGCAGGACGTCGTGCGGTCGGTGCTGACGGGCCTCCTGGCGGGGGGGCACGTGCTGCTGGAGGACGTGCCGGGCGTCGGGAAGACCATCCTGGCCAAGAGCGTGGCGCGGTCGGTGGATTGCGAGTTCCGCCGTATCCAGTTCACGCCGGACCTGCTGCCGAGCGACATCCTGGGTGTGTCGGTGTACGAGCAGCGGACGGGGGCGTTCGAGTTCAAGCCGGGGCCGATCTTCACGAACGTACTGCTCGCCGACGAGATCAACCGGGCGACGCCGCGGACGCAGTCGGCGTTGCTCGAGGCCATGAACGACGCGCAGGTGACCGTGGACCGCACGACCCATCCGCTGCCGCGTCCCTTCTTCGTGGTCGCCACGCAGAACCCCTGCGAGTTCGAGGGTACGTACCCCCTGCCCGAAAGTCAGTTGGACCGCTTCATGTTGCGGATCCGCATCGGGTATCCGTCGGTGGACGACGAGAAGGCCGTGATCCTCGCCCAACGGACGGAGCACCCGATCGAGTCGCTGGAGCCGGTGCTGACGGGCTCGGACCTGGAACGTCTCCAGAGGGCCGTTCGCGAGGTCCGATTGGAGGACTCGGTCCTGGACTACGTGCTGGCCCTCGTCCGCAAGACCAGGAACAGCAAGCACCTCACGGTGGGGGTCAGCCCGCGGGGCAGTGTGGCGCTTAGCCGGGCGGCCCAGGCGCACGCATTCCTGGGCGGGCGTTCGTTCGTGCTGCCCGACGACGTCAAGGTCTTGGCCGTTCCCGTGCTGGCGCACCGCGTGCTGGGTCCGATGCTGGATGCCGAGGGCGGCGTCGACGAGCGGGAGCGGGTGATCGCGGACCTCGTGGAATCGCTCGAGGTCCCCGTCTAGGGGTTTTCGTGTGACCACCGGCCTCGCTCGTGCGGTCTAGGTGCATGAGCGATGGTGACCAGCGGGCCCACCCCGGGCGCAGCGTGTGGCATGAAGACGAGGCGCACGAGCGCCTGGAACGCCTCTGCGCCGAGATCCGGCGCCTCGACGTGGACCGGGCGCGGTGCCTGGCGGCGATCGCACGGTCGAAGCACTACCGGTTCCTGGGGTGCGCGAGCCTCAGCGAGTACGGGCGGAATCTGGGACTCCGGCCGTGTGTGACCTGGGACCGGGCCCGGGCCGGGATGCTGCTCGAGGTTCGGCCCGAACTGGAGGTGAAGCTCCTGTCCGGGGGGATCTCCTTCGAGGCGGCTGCCTCGCTGTACGAGGTGGCGACCCTGGAGGGGGAGGACCCCGAGTCGTGGATCGAAAGGGCGTCGACCGAGGCGACCCCGGTCTTCACGGCCCGCGTGGAGGATCGTCTGCACGAGCGGCGCCTGGGAGCTCCTCCCGTGCGGTTGTCGGTCCTCCTCTCGCGGAATGGCAAGGAGGTTCTCGATGAGGCTCGATCGCTCCTCGAGAACCGCGAAGCGCGTAGCCTGACGGACGGGGAGGTGATCGAGACGGCCTGCGAGGAGTTCGTGGACAGGAACCGTCCGAAGGAGACGGAGCACCGGAGGCATCCCGTGCACGACG
>JAUXCH010000472.1 GCA_030618975.1 Planctomycetia bacterium | reverse complement strand
CGTTCTCCTCCACGAGCTCCGCGACGCGACCGTGCTGGACCTGCCCGATCTCCACGTCGACGGTGGCCTTCTGCACGTTGGCTGCTGCCGAGGCGAGGCCGCTCTTCCCGGCGGCCAGCCCTGCGTCGGCGGACTTCACGTTCGCCGCGGCGCCGGCGATCGTCGACGCGAGGACCCTCTGCTCCGCCTCCAGGACCAGCACGTTGGCCTGGCTCTGCTTCCACGTGGCCTCGAGTTGCTCGACACCGTACGCGGCCTGGGCGAGCGCCGCCTCCGCGGCCCGGACTCCCGCCTCGTAGAGGGTCTTGTCGATCTCGAAGATCGGCTCGCCCTTCTTCAGCGGCGCGTTGATCTCGGCGTGCACCTTCGTCACGTAGCCGAACTTGTGCACCGCGAGGCGCGTCACGTCGGCCTGGATCATGACGCCGCCGCTCGCGGTCGGCGACCCCATGCCCATGCCGATGAGGACGGCGAGGAGACCCGCGACGCCCACGCCGGCCGCGAGCGACTGGCTGACCTTGTTCCACGGCAGCAGCTTGAACTTGAGGAAGACGAGCCAGATGACCCCGGCGTAGATCGAGGAGAGGATGATCAGCATGGCGGCCCCCTACGCGTCCGCGCCCTTGAGCGTCTGGATCTCTGTCTCGAGCGCCCGGAGGCGGTCCATCAGGCCCGGCACGTCGGCCGGGTCGGTCTTCAGCGGCTTCATGTAGGCCCACGTGAGGGCGACGACCCAGCCGATGCCTCCGGTCAGGAGCAGGCCGCACCAGCTCAGGACGTTGATGGCGTCGGCCTGCGGGTGGCCACGCTCCCGCGCGGCGTTCCGCGGCCAGAAGGCCAGCTTGATGAAGACGTAGGCCGCGAGGACGGCCAGGAGCACGAGCACCAGGAACGCGAACACCGTGAGCATACAACCCTCCCCACGCGCGGGATACGAAGGCAGGAGACTACGCAGGGAGCGGGGGTGGGGTCAACGCCGTCGGAGACTCAAAGCTCGTAGCCCAGGATGAAACCGACGACCCACGCGAACTTGCCGTCCTCGAGGAAGTCGATGTAGACCGCCGGACCGAGGATTACCTTCTCCCCGACCTCGAACTCGTAACCCCCACCGACGCGGAGCAGGCCCTGCGATTCCCCGTCGACCCACTCGATGCCGGGGCCGACGAAGAGGAAGATGGGCTCGATGGGGTGGAAGTCGAGGCCGGCCCCGATGACCCGGGCCCGGATGCCGCCCGCAGCCAGATCGACGAACGCGCCCACGCCCCAGTGGTGGTTGATGCGGTACAGATAGTCGAAGCCGACCGTCTGGCCGCCCCCTTCTCCACGCTCACCCGTGTAGCCGAGGAAGAGGTTCAGCTTGTGCTTCGAGAGCTCTTCGCGCTCGATCTCGACCTCCCGGGTCATGCCCTCCGTCTCGCAGCGGACGAACCGGGCCTGGAGGTCCACGGCTGGGGCTGTCGGGGGAAGGGTGTGGGCTGTCGAAGGAACCGTCGGGGCTGTCGTGGGCACTGTCCGGGCTGTTGCAGGAAGACGGGTGGCGCATCCCATGCAGGCAAGGGCCGGGGCCAGGACCCAGGCAAGGGCACGGATCGAGCGCATGGACGACCTCCGTCTCCTGGACCCCCATACCCTCAGGCCCGGGCGTCATCATCCGGTCAGCCCGTGGCCCGATGTGCCGGGTTCCGGCCCTTCGACGGTCTCCCTCGTTCCAGGGTCGTCCAGCCAGAAGTCCGTCGCCGCCTCCGTCCGCTCCTCGCGCTCGGGTCCTACGCGGCGTCGGCATCCCTCTGGATGCGGGGGCGCAGGAAGAGGAAGAAGCCCAGGAGCACGAGCACGTGCCCGACCACCGATATCCAGCCCTGCATGTTCGCGAGATTGACGCCGAGCAAGGGCAGGAGGATGGAGAGGCCGATCAACACGGCGCCGGCCATGATCACGCTGCTGTGGAGCCGCTCTCCCTTGCGGTAGACGAACGCGGTCAGTACGCCCATGAAGATCCATACGGCGAAGATCAGGATGCTCTGCAGATCGTCCACGAACTCTCCCTCCTGTCGGGCCTCGGGATGTGCTCGACGTGTCCCGTGCCCTCCCAGGGTATCGCTACCCCGGGATCCCGTTCCGCAGGTTCGTGTCCCCCGCTGACGGGAACTCGCATTCCACTCGAAGCAGGCCGGATTCACTGTCTCCCGGGCTCGTGCGTCTTGCCGGGCTCCCCGGTCGGGGTACACAGGAGGCCGCATGTCACGCTTCGCCTCCCCGCTCGCACTCCTCCTGCTCGCAGCCGTCGGCGCCCGCGGTGTCCGGGCGGACGCGATCGTCGTGACGCGCGCCCGCGTGCGGAGCGTCGAGGTGGAGGAGGCCGCGACCCACGAGTTGGAGGAAAGCGACGGGTTTGACGCGCGGTGCGTCTGGACGGTGGCCGGCTCGGTGGGACACTGGGGGTGCATCCACCAGCGGCGGAACCGCTACACCGCGGAGTTCACGGTGCGCCCCGTGGACGGAACGTGGAAGATCACGGATCTGGAGCTGCTGGACGAGGAGCGACCGTGATCCGCATCGCGAACCTCGACTTCACCTACCGGGGAGGCGACTTCCGCCTCGCGATCGACGACCTGGTCATCGAGGACGGGACGACCGCGGCCGTCGTGGGTCCGAGCGGCTCGGGCAAGACCACGTGGCTCCACCTCCTCGCGGGAATCCTCGTGCCGGACGCGGGCTCCATCGTCGTGAACGACGTGGAGGTGTCCGGGCTCGGCGATCGTCGCCGCCGCGAGTTCCGCATCCGGCAGATCGGCATGGTGTTCCAGGAGTTCGAGCTGCTCGACCACCTGAGCGTGCTCGACAACATCCTGCTGCCGTATCGCATCACACCGGCGCTCGACCTCGAGGAGCAGGTGCGGGTCCGTGCCCGCGACCTGGCCGAGCGCGTCGGTCTGGGCGACAAGGTCCGCCGTCCGCCGCGACGGCTGTCCCAGGGCGAGAGACAGCGCGTGGGCGTGTGCCGGGCGCTGCTTCCCGACCCGCCGCTCCTCTTCGCCGACGAACCGACCGGGAACCTCGATCCCGAGACCTCCGACCGCGTCCTCGACCTCCTGTTCGACTACGCCGGGGAGAGGGGCGCGACGCTCCTCACCGTGACGCACGACCACTCCCGGCTCGACCGGTTCGACCGCGTCCTCGACGCGGGGCCGTGGGGGAGGCGGCCGTGAGGGACGTCCTCTACCTCGCCTGGCGATACCTCGCGCACCACCGGTTCAAGACCGGTGTGCTCGTGGCGTCCATCACCTTGATCCTCTTCGTTCCCGCTGCGCTTCGAACCCTCGTCGACCGCAGCGAGCGGCAGCTCACCGCGCGCGCGGAGGCGACGCCGCTCCTGGTCGGCACGAAGGGAAGCCCGCTCGAGCTGGTGCTGTCGTCGCTCTACTTCGGACAGGACGTGCCGGAGCGGATGCCCTTCGGCGAGACCGCGCGCATCCGGGAGACCGGCCTGGCCCAGGCCATCCCCCTCTACGTCCGGTTTCGCGCGGGGAAGGACCCGATCGTCGGCACGACGGTCGACTACTTCGACGTTCGCGGCCTCGAGATCGCCGACGGGCGGTCGATGACGCGCCTCGGCGACTGCGTCCTCGGCGCGCGGGTGGCGAAGCAGCGCGGGGTCGGGCCGGGCGGGTCCATCCTCTCCTCGCCCGAGACGGTCTTCGACCTCGCCGGCATCTACCCCCTGAAGATGAGGGTCACGGGAGTGCTCGCCCCGTCCGGCGGACCGGACGACGAGGCCGTGTTCGTCGACGTGAAGACCGCGTGGGTCATCGAGGGACTTGCCCACGGGCACGAGGACCTCACGAGTCCGGATGCGGCGGCTCGCATCCTCAAGCGCGAGGAGGGCCGGGTCGTCGGCAACGCGTCCCTGGTCCAGTACAACGAGATCACCGACGACAACGTGGACTCCTTCCACTTCCACGGCGACGTGGCGGAGTTCCCCATCACGGCCGTGCTCGCCCTGCCGTTCGACCGGAAGTCCTCGGCTCTCCTGCGCGGGCGCTACGAGGCGCCCGACGAGACGCGGCAGATCCTGAAGCCCGCGACCGTCATGGACGACCTGCTCGGCGACATCCTCACGGTCGAGAAGTTCGTCGTCGCGGCGTTCCTCCTGGTCGGGCTGGCGACCCTGGCCACCGCCGCGCTCGTCTTCCTGCTCTCGATCCGCCTGCGCCGCCGCGAGATCGAGACGCTGGTCAAGATCGGCGGCTCGAAGCCGCGCGTCACGGCGATCCTCCTCACCGAGATCGTGGCCGTGCTCCTGGCGAGCGCCGTCCTCGCCGCCGCCCTCACGTGGGCGGTGAGCGGCATGGCCGGCGAGCTGATCCGGACCTGGGTGGGGTAGGCCGAGCCGAGGAGCCGGCCTGGGCCGCGCGCGACCGCGAAAACCGCCGAAACGTACCTGACCCCGATTCGCCCCCGATTCGCGGATCAGACCTTCTCCACGCGGATCGCGCTGTACTTGAAGCCGGGGATCTTCCCGTACGGATCCAGCACGTCGCTGGTCAGCAGGTTCGCCGCCGCCTCCCGGAAGTGGAACGGCACGAAGACGCCTCCCCGCGAGACGTCGGTGGTGGCCCGTACGCGAAGCTCGATGCTCCCGCGCCGGCTCCGGAGCCTGACGATGGAACCGTCGTCGATTCCCAGCTCCGCGAGATCCTCGG
>JAUXCH010000867.1 GCA_030618975.1 Planctomycetia bacterium | reverse complement strand
GGCCGGCTGGGGCTCCGTGGAGCCCGGCGCCGTCGTGATGGTCACGGCGCGCGCCGTGAACAAGGGCGGGCTCGAGGTCCAGGTCGGGCACCTCACGGGGTTCCTCCCCGCCAGCCACGTCTCGCTCCACCGCGTCGAGGACCTCGAGACGGTCGTCGGCGAGACGTTCGCCGTCGAGATCATCGAGGCGGATCCCGACAAGCGCCGCCTGGTCGTCTCCCGGCGCGCGGTCCTCGCGCGCGAACGCGACCGCCAGACCAACGAGGCCATGGAGAACCTTCAGCCTGGAAGCGTCCTCTCCGGCACGGTGACGCGCGTCCAGCCCTTCGGCGCCTTCGTCGACATCGGCGGCGTCGAGGGGCTCGTCCACGTCAGCCAGATGGCGTGGAAGCGCGTCGAGAATCCCGAAGACGTCGTGAGCGTCGGCGACCAGATCAAGGTCACCGTCCTCGAGGTCAAGCCGGAGGACGGGCGCATCAGCCTCGGCATGAAGCAGCTCCAGGAAGACCCGTGGATGCGCTTCACGGTCGACCACCCGGCCGGCTCCGTGATGGAAGGCACCGTCACGAGGCTCGCGCACTTCGGCGCCTTCGTCGAGGTCGCCGAGGGCGTAGAGGGACTCGCGCACATCTCCCAGCTCGCACCGCACAACGTGAGCTCGCCCCGCGAGGTCGTGCGCGTCGGCGACAAGATCTCGGTGCGCATCGTGAACGTGGAGCCGGAGCGCCGCCGCATCGGCCTGTCGCTCCTGACGGGGCGCGGAGATCGTCTCACCGACGACGTGGCGGACGACGCCACCATCCGCGATCATCTGGGTCCCCAGGACGACGACACCCCGGAGCCCACGCTCGGCGACCTCCTCAAGAAGGCCATGGAAGACAGCGGCGGGAAGTGAGCTCCGCCCTCGTCCGACTCCTCGTCGCGAGCGACTTCCACCTGGGGCCGCTCTGCGAACGCTTCGAGGAGCGACTGGGCGAGGACCTCGTGCCGCTCTTTCTCGGCGATCTCCTCAACCGTCCCCTGCAGGACGCGCCGGCGTGGGACCGGATCGTCGGTCGCTGGGAGCGACGGAGCCCGGACCTCGTCGTGGTGCCGGGCAACCACGACCCGGAAGACACGGGACGCTGGGAAGGCGTGCAGGTCCACGAACGGCGGGGGCTTCGCATCCTGGCCGTCCCCGTGATCCCGATCCTCTACAAGTTTCCCACGTGGACCCACGAGCACTCCGAGGCCCGGATCGCCCAGATGCTCGATCCGTTCCGCGGCGGCACGTACGACGTGATCGCCTCCCACGCCCCGCCCCACGGCATCTGCGACCGCGCCGTCGGCGGACGGTCCATGGGCAGCCGGGCGCTCGGCGACTTCGCCTCGTCGGTCGGGTTCCGGCTCTGGGTCTGCGGCCACGTCCACGAGCAGCGCGCCGCGACCGGCACCCTCTGCGGCCGGCCGGTGCGTAACGCCGCGAGGACCCAGCTCGACCTGGTCCTCGCCTCGCGCCGGGGCGCCGTCGAGAGGGTGCGTCCGGCACTCGGGCGAGCCGTGCCGTGCAACGCGCCGCGCCGATCGTCGGCGCCCGAGACGTGCGGGAATCCGCTCAGCACTCCGGGAGACTGACGGCCAGGCCGCCTTCGCTCGTCTCCTTGTACTCGCGCCGCATGTCGTCGCCCGTCCGCTTCATCACGCGGATCACGCGGTCGAGACTGATGACCTGGACGCCCTGCGCGTGACGCGCGAGCTGCGCGGCGCTCCACGCCTTCGCCACCCCCATCGCGTTGCGCTCGATGCACGGCGCCTGGACGAGGCCGCCCAGCGGGTCGCACGTGAGACCGAGGTTGTGCTCCATGCCGATCTCGGCCGCGTACTCCACCTGCCCCGGCGACCCGCCGAGGATCTCGCAGAGCGCGGCGGCGGCCATCGAGGTGGCGCTGCCCACCTCGCCCTGGCAGCCGACCTCCGCGCCCGACAGGCTCGCGTGCCTGCGGATGATCATCGCGATCGCCCCCGCCGTGGCGAGCGCCCGGTGCACTGCCGGGCGGTCGAGCTCGAAGCGGTCGGCGACCTCGACGAGGACGCCCGGCAGGATGCCCGCCGCACCGTTCGTCGGCGCGGTCACGACGCGGCCGCCGGCGGCGTTTTCCTCGTTCACCGCGAAGGCGTACGCCTGCGCGAGAGCGATCTCCGTGTAGCCGGGCTCCACGCGACCCGTGGTAACCCGTTCGTAGAGCTCGGCCGCGCGGCGCGCGATGCCGAGCCCGCCCGGGAGCTCCCCTCG
>JAUXCH010000274.1 GCA_030618975.1 Planctomycetia bacterium | reverse complement strand
GCCAGCGGCGAACGGGCCCTGAGCGGCCTCGGGAAGCCCAGATCCTGCAGATAGGTTTCCAGGGCGCCGAACTGGACTTGGGCCTTAAGTTGGGCCGTTGGAGTCGTCGCAGGCCGTTCCTGACCGTCGTCAGTCGTTGTGCGGCGCGAGCAGGAAACGGCCGCGATAGGGCCGCATAGGGCCAAAAATAGCCGTTTACGGGCAAAGAGAGTGGCTCCCCGAACAGGGATCGAACCTGTGACCTACGGATTAACAGTCCGCCGCTCTACCAGCTGAGCTATCGGGGAGTGTGTGCGTGTGCGTATTCGTGTTCGCGTTCGTGTTCGCTGCCGTGTGTGCCGTCGGACGGTACCACCCCATGGTGGTGGCCGGCCTCGGCAGGCGCGCGATGGTACCGGGTCGGGGCGGGCCCGCAAGGTCCGGATCGGGGCGGGGGCTGTTCGAAGCAGTGCTCGCGCAGGGGTCCACCCAGTTTCGGCCCACCCCCCGCCGACTTTCTCGCCCCCGGGGGCTTCGCGGGCGCCTCCTGCCCCTCCCGAGCCCCCCCCACCGCTAGGATCCGGGCTTGGTGCCCACCTGGAGGAACTTCGGCAGTGGACTCGGATCCGATCCCCGCTGAGGAGGCTTCGCCGACGTCGCCGTACCTGGCGGCCGTCGATCTGGGGTCGAACAGCTTTCACATGCTGATCGCCCGGGTGGTGGACGGGGAGCCCGTGGTCATCGACCGCCTCCGCGAGCCGGTCCGCCTGGCGTGGGGTCTGGACGAGAAGCGGCGGCTGTCGGCGGAGGCGAGAGAGCGGGCGCTGGCCGCGCTGGAGCGCTTCGGGCAGCGGATCCGCCACATCCCTCCGCACCGCGTGCGCGCGGTGGGCACGAACACGCTCCGGAAGGCCCGGAAGGGCGAGCGGTTCCTCGAGGAGGCGCAACGGGCGCTCGGGCACACGATCGACGTGATCTCGGGGCGGGAAGAAGCCCGGCTGATCTACCTCGGCGTCGCGCACAGCCAGGCGGACGACCTCGAACCGCGTCTCGTCGTCGACATCGGCGGCGGCAGCACCGAGCTGATCCTCGGAGAGCGGTTCGAGGCGTTCGAGACGCACAGCCTCCACATGGGGTGCATCGCCTTCACGAAGCGGTTCTTCCCGGAGGGGAAGATCCGCCGCAGGGGCATGGAGGAGGCCGTGCTCACCGCGCGCGCGGAGCTGCAGACGATCGAACGTCGATTCCGCGACTTCGGCTGGGGTCGGGCGGTCGGGGCGTCGGGCACCGTGCGCGCGACGGCGGAGGTGCTCAGGGCCAACGGATGGGCGCGGGAGGGCATCACACCGGTCGGGCTGCAGAAGCTCGACAAGGCGCTCCGGTCGGCCGGGCAGGTGAGCCGGCTCTCGCTGGAGGGGCTGAAGCCGGAACGGGCACGCGTGTTCCCGGGCGGCGTCGCCATCCTGATCGCGTTGTTCGAGGCGCTGGGCATCGAGCGGATGGAGGTCGCGGCGGGCGCGCTGCGCGAAGGGCTGACGTACGACCTGCTCGGGCGGATCCGGCACGAGGACGTGCGCGAGCGGACGATCCGCATCGTGCAGGAGCGCTACCACGTCGACGGCCGGCAGGCGGCGCGGGTCGAGCGCAACGCCCTGGCGTTCCTGAAGCAGGCGGCGCCCGGGTGGGGCCTCGACCGCGTGGACGCCGGACGATTCCTCACGTGGGCGGCGCGTCTCCACGAGATCGGGCTGACGGTGTCGTACGCCCACCACCACCGGCACGGCGCGTACCTGATCGCGAACTCGGACCTCCCCGGGTTCTCGCAGCGCGACCACGCGCTGCTGGCGGCGATCGTGGGCGGGCACCGGCGGAAGGTCGATCCGGATCTCCTCGAGACGGTGCCTGCCGAACAGCGCGAGGGGGCGAAGCGACTCCTCGCGCTGCTGCGGCTGGCCGTGCTCACGAACCGGGAACGCGGTCCGCATCCGGTGCCGCCGGTACGACTCGAGGGGCGGCCGGACGGGCTGGCGCTCTACGGCGCCGAGGCCTGGCTGGAGCGTCATCCCCTGACGGTGCTCGATCTCGAGCAGGAGGCCGCGTACCTGAAGAGGATCGACTTCGCGCTGACGTTCGAAGAGGCCGAGCGCGCGTAGCCGCCAGCGCCGCCGTCAGTCCTCGCCCTCGAGAAGAGCGCGCATCTCGTCGAACTTCGCGCGCTCGGCCTCCCCCACCTCCGGGTAGCTCAGGTCGAGGCTCTCGAGCGCGTCGACGACGACTTCGGCGACCTGGAGGCGCATGAAGGGCTTGTCGTCGGCGGGGATCGCGTACCAGGGCGCCCACGGGCGGGAGGTCTGGCGGAGCAGGTCCTGGTAGGCGGCCTGGTAGTCGTCCCAGAAGGCGCGTTCCTTCACGTCGCCGGCGGCAAACTTCCAGTTCTTCTCGGGCTCGTCGAGGCGGGAGAGGAACCGCCGGCGCTGCTCGTCCTTGGAGACGTTGAGCCAGAACTTGAGGACGACGGTGCCGTTGCGCGCCAGGTGGTGCTCGTGCTCGCGGATGGAGCGGTAGCGCTCCTTCCAGAGCGTCGAGGGCTTGGGGCGGTGCGGGAGTTTCTGCGCGTCGAGGTACTCGGGGTGGACGCGGACGACGAGGACCTCCTCGTAGTAGCTGCGGTTGAAGACGCCGATGCGCCCGCGCTCCGGAAGGTCCTTCGCGGTGCGCCAGAGGAAGTCGTGGTCGAGCTCCTCCTTCGACGGCTGCTTGAAGGAGAACACCTGGCATCCCGCCGGGTTCACGCCGCTGAGGACGGCGCGGATGGTGCCGTCCTTGCCGGCGGCGTCCATGGCCTGGAAGACGAGGAGGACGGCGTAGCGATCGTCGGCGTAGAGAACGCGTTGGAGATCGCGGAGACGGTCCTTGAGCTCCTCCAGGCGCTGCTTGCACTCCTTCTTCGAGGGTGCGTTCTTCGGGGGCGCCGTACGGGCGTCGTCGACGCGGAAGTCGGCGTCGTGGGGAACGAGCCAGCGGCTCTTAGGTGCTTCGAACATCGTTCGCCTGGTCCTCCTTGGCGACGTCGTTCTTCGACTCGCCGTCCGCATCGGTCTTCGCGGCGGGCGTGATGACCGCCTCGCCTGTGGCCTGGGATGCCGGCTCCTCGGACGCCGGCTCCTCGGGTGCCGGCTCCCCGCCTACCCTCTCGGTGGCCGTCTCCTCCGGCGGCGTCTCCTCCGGCGGCGTCTCCTCGATCACCTCGCGAGGGAGCAGGTAGTCGAGGATCGTGGCGATCTCCTCCTTCAGCTTCTTGCGCGGGACGATGCGGTCGACGTAGCCCTTGTCGACGAGGAACTCGGAGCGCTGGAAGCCCTCGGGCAGGGTCCGCTTGATGGTGCCCTGGATGACGCGTGGGCCGGCGAAGCCGATCAGGGCGCCGGGCTCGGCCAGGGTGACGTCGCCCTGGGCGGCGAACGAGGCGGAGACGCCGCCGGTGCAGGGATCGGCGAGGACGGTGATGTAGGGCACATGCGCCTCGCGAAGCTTCGCGATGACGGCGCTGGTCTTCGCCATCTGCATGAGGGAGAGCGCGCCCTCGTGCATGCGCGCGCCGCCGGAGGTCGCGATGACGACGAGGGGGACCCGGCGCTCGAGCGCGTCCTCGGCCACGATGGCAATGCGCTCGCCGACGACCACGCCCATCGAGCCGCCCATGAAGCCGAAGTCCATGGCGCAGATGTTGACGGGGCGGCCGTCGAGCAGGGCACGACCGCCGCGGACGGCCTCCGTGGACCCCGACTTGGCCTGGTTCCTCTTGAGCTTCGCCTCGTAGCTCTCGCGGTCGTTGAAGTGGAGCACGTCGCGGGGTTCGAGGTCCGAGGCGAGCTCCTCGAAGGAGCCCTCGTCGACGAGGAGCTGGATGCGGTGCTCGGCGGTCAGGCGGATGTGGAAGCCGCACTCCGGGCAGACGTTCTGGTTCTGCTCGAAGGTCTTGGTGAAGACCATCTTCGAGCAGTCCGGGCACTTCATCCACAGGCCGAGCGGGATGTCCTTCTTCTTGCGGAAGAACGGCGTCATGGCGGTCTCTCCTGGCCTAAGCCTGCCGGGGTTCCCGCAGGGCGCGGATGGCGCTCGCGCGGTCGTCCTTCCCGAACACGGCGGAGCCGGCGACGAGCACGTCGCAGCCGGCCTCGACCGCGAGGGGCGCGGTGGTCGGGTCGATGCCACCGTCGATCTCGATCTCGCCCTCGTAGCCGAGTTTCTTCAGGCCGCGCACCTTGTCGAGCACGTCGCCGATGAAGGACTGCCCTCCGAAGCCCGGAAACACCGACATGACGAGGACGAAGCCCGTCTCGTCGAGGTAGGGCTCGGCCTTCTCGAGGGGGGTATCGGGGTTGACGACGACCCCGGGGCGGGCGCCCTTGGCGCGGATCTTCGCGAGCGCCTCGTGGATGTCGTCGGGCGCCTCGACGTGGACCGAGACCCAGTCGGCGCCGGCGTCGCAGAAGGCCTCCACGTACTGCGTGGGGTTCGTGATCATCAGGTGGCAGTCGAGCACCGCGTCGGTCGAGGAGCGGATGCTCTTCACGACGGGCGGGCCGAAGGTGATGTTGGGCACGAAGTGGCCGTCCATCACGTCCAGGTGGAGGAGGTCGGCGCCGCCGGTCAGGGCGTCGCGGATCTCGTCGCCGAGCCGCGAGAAGTCGGCGGACAGGATCGACGGCGCGATCTTCACGGTTCGCACGGCACTCGTCATCGTTCCTCCCAGCACGCCCCGGCGCGTCCGGGGCGCGATTCTACCCGCCCCGGGGGCGAGACCGCCGCGCCGCCAGGCGGGGGGCGGCGAACGGGTCGCCGAGCGGGGCGCAGACCCTCCCGAGGGCCGGTGGGCGGCCGGGCAGGAGAACGGCCACCGCTTCCGGGCTGCGGAGGCGGTGGCCGGCAGGTTCGCGCACCCGGCAGGGCGGCGGTTCAGACGCCTTGCGGGACGGGGACGGCCATGCGCTCGAGCAAGTCGGCGCAGCGGGCGCTGTAGCCCCACTCGTTGTCGTACCAGGAGCAGACCTTCACGAAGCGGCCCTTCGCCATGGTGAGGCCGCTGTCGAAGATCGAGGAGCGCGGATCGCCGACGATGTCCGTCGAGACGAGCGGCTCGTCGGTGTAGCCCAGGATGCCCTTCAGCGGGCCCTCGGCCGCCGCCTTCATCGCGGCGTTGATCTGCTCGACGGTCGCCTCCTTCTTCAAGGTGACGGTGAGGTCGACCATGCTGCCGGTGGCGAGCGGAACGCGGACCGCGAAGCCGTCGAGCACGCCGTTCATCTCGGGGATCACCTTGCCGACGGCGCGGGCCGCGCCGGTGGTGGTCGGGATCATGTTGATCGCGGCCGAACGCGCGCGACGCAGGTCCTTGTGCGGCATGTCGAGGATGCGCTGGTCGTTCGTGTACGCGTGGATCGTGTTCATCAAGCCCTGCTCGATGCCGAAGGTCTCGTGCAGCACCTTCACGACGGGAGCGAGGCAGTTCGTCGTGCAGGACGCGTTGCTGACGATCTTGTGCTCGGGCTTCAGGCTCTCGTCGTTCACGCCGAGCACGATGAGGGCGTCGACCTCGTCCTTCGGCGGCACGGTGAGGAGGACCTTCGCGGCGCCGGCCTGCAGGTGCCCTTCGAGCTGCTCGCGCTTGCGGAAGACGCCCGTCGACTCCACGACCAGCGGGTGGCCGTGGTCGGCCCACGGGAGCTTCGCGGGATCTCTCTCGCTGAGCATCGACACGCGCCAGTCGCCGACCACGAGCGTCGTCCCGTCGAGCGAGACGTCGGCGTCGAAGCGGCCGTGCGTGCTGTCGTACTTCAGCAGGTGGGCCATCGTGTGCGCGTCGCCCAGGTCGTTGACGGCGACCACGCGAAACAGATCGCGCCGCGCGTACAGGATGCGGAAGACCATCCGGCCGATGCGGCCGAACCCGTTGATGCCCACGGCAATCGTCATCGAGGACTCTCCCAGGTCGAGGGCCAGGGCATCGGGAGCCGCGGGCCCGGGTGTCGTAGCATGGACCGCGCAGGATACCGGGGCTGCCGTGGCCCCCCCAAGAGGACGTCCCGGAGGGCCGTGCCTGCGTGCAAGACCAACGCTCCCTCGCCGCCCGCGTCGCCGAGGCAGGCCGTACAGGCGGTCTCCTCGAGCCCTCGGAACGGGTCCTCGTCGCCGTCAGCGGCGGCGCGGACTCGACGGCCCTGGCCCTGCTCCTCGCGGCGGCGGCCGAGCACGGCCTGCCGTTGGACCTCGTGCTCGCCCACGTGGACCACGGTTGGCGAGGGCCGGACGAGGCGGCCGCCGACCTCGAGGTGGTGGAGGGGTTGGCCGCTCGACTCGGCGTGCCTCTCCTGGCGGTCCCGGCACCGGACGTGGCCGTGCCGACCGAGGACGCCGCGCGCCGCTGGCGCTACCGCTGCCTGGACGCCCTGGCCCGGGAGCAGGGGTGCCGGAAGGTCGCCACGGGACATCACCTGCGCGACCAGGCGGAGACGGTGCTCATGCGCCGCGAGCGCGGGAGCGGGCGCGTCGGCCTCGGCGGGATCCCCGCCCGCCGCGCGCTCGGGGAGCACGGGGTCGAGGTGGTGAGGCCGCTGCTCGGGATCGACCCGCGCGAGATCCGCGCCTGGCTCGAGGCGGACGGCGCCCCGTGGCACGAGGACCTGACGAACGCCGACCTGGGCCGCGACCGCGCGCGCGCGCGGGCCCGGTTGCTCGCGGTGGAGGCCCGCGGCGGCAGCGCCTCGCGCGACCTCGCGGCGTTCGCCGACCGCCTGCGCGCCCGACTCGTGCGGGACGAGGCACGGATCGAGGCGACACTCGGCCGCGCCCTCGTACTCCACCCCGAG
>JAUXCH010000535.1 GCA_030618975.1 Planctomycetia bacterium | reverse complement strand
GAGCAGCCCGGGCAGGGCGTCGGCGTCGCCCCGACGCGCCGCGGACAGCGTCGGGGCGAAGTGCGGGGGGCCGGGCCGCGCCTCGGGAAACCAGGCGCGGATCCGCTCGCTCGCCCACGCGGGCGTCTCTCCGTCGTGGCAGCCGTTGCAGGCGTTGGGCGTGCCGACGCGCTCCGTCAGATCGGGGCGCGGCACGCGGAAGGAGTGGTCGCGTCGCGGGTCGACCTGCATGTAGGTCGTTTCCGGCATGTGGCAGTCGACGCAGAAGGAGCCGGACGTTCCCTCTGCGTGGTGGTGGTGCGCCGGGGTGTCGTACTCGCCCGTCTTCAAGGTCGGGAAGCCCGACGTCTCGTTCGGCTGGTGGCACCGGGTGCACAGGGCGTTGCCCTTGGCCTTGGGCCGGGCCGTGTGCGGGTCGTGGCAGTCCGTGCACCGAACGCCCTGCGTGTGCATCTTCGACTGCAGGAAGGAGCCGTAGACGTAGACCTCGTCCAGGATCTGGCCGTCCGGGAAGTAGAGCGGAGCGACGAGCAGCTCCGGGTCGTAGTGGTCGAGGAACGGCCGGCCGTGCTCGTACTCGCCGTGGACGATGTTGCGCCGGCTGTGGCACCGGGCGCAGGTCTGGACCTGCACCTTGGCGTCTTCCGCCCCCAGGTCCACCACCAGACCCATCGGGTCGGTCGGGGCCCACCGGCCGCTTTCCCCGACGCGCTCCGCCCACGCGACGTGCTCGGAGCCCGGGCCGTGGCACGACTGGCAGCCCACGTGGATCTCCGACCAGGTGGTCTCGTAGGCGTTCGTCTCCAGGTCGAAGCCGCGGCGCAGCTCCGTCGTGTGGCACTCCGCGCACATGTAGTTCCAGTTCTGGAAGGGCCCGGTCCAGTGGAGCGGGTCGTGGTGCGGAATCGGCTCGTCGTAGACGTGGAACCACCGCTTCTCGTGGACGTCCCAGCAGACGGAGAGCACCTGGAGCCGCCCGCTGCCGAAGTCGAGCAGCACCTGCTGCAGCGGGTCGATCCCGAACACGTACCGCACCACGTAGACGGTCGGCTTCCCGTCCGGGCCGTCGGTCTCGACCTGGAAGGCGCCGTTCTCGCGGAAGAACCGGGTCTTCACGCCGTGGCGCTCGAACACGGCGTCGTCGAAGTCGCCGAGAACCGTCTCCTCCGTGGCCTCCTGCATGGCGAGGTCGTGGTGCGAGCCCGTCCAGTCCGCGTGCTCGCGCGCGTGGCACGATTCGCAGGTCGCGGGGGCCACGTGGCGCGCCTGCGGGCCCGTGGGTGCCTCCGAGGCCTCCTTGCCGCACCCGGCGAGGGCGAGGGCGAGGACGAGCGCGAACCCGGCGGCGAGCACCGGCGCGCGTCGGACCGGAATGTGCTTCCGCTGCATGCGGCTCCCCGTCATCGTGGGGGCAGGAGGATACGCGATGTCGAGGTGGCTTGCGGTTTTCATCGTCGTGCTTCTCGTCTCCGCCGGCTGCGGCGGGGAGGAGCCCACGGCCCCCGCTCCCGGTTCGGCTCCGGATGCTTCCGCATCGGCTTCCGCATCGGCTTCCGATGCTCCCGACTTCGCGGGTTCCAGGAGCTGCCGCGTCTGCCACGAGCGCTTCTACCAGCTGTGGGCCCCGTCGCATCACGGGACGGCGATGCAGCCCTTCACGACCGAGCTCGCAGAGACGGCGCTGAAGCCCCAGGACGACTGGATCGAGGCCTTGGGCGGGAGCTTCCGCTACGACGCCGACCGCGGCGCCGTCCTGGAGCGGGGGGAGAACGGCGAGCACGTCTGGAAGATCGAGCACGTGATGGGCGGCAAGAACGTCTACTTCCTGCTCACGGCCCTCGATCGCGGGCGCCTCCAGGTGCTGCCCGTCGCCTACGACGTCGACGACGAGACGTGGTACGACACGACGGCCAGCATGGTGCGCCACGCCGTGGGCCACACGGACGAGGCCGTCGACTGGAAGGACCCCCTGCTCACGTTCAACACGTCGTGCTGGAACTGCCACGTCAGCCAGCTCACGGTGAACTACGACCCGGACACCGACACGTACGAGAGCCGCTGGGCCGAGGCCGGCATCAACTGCGAGACCTGTCACGACTCGGCCCTCGAGCACATTCGCGTCTGCGAGGAGGCGGCCGAGGGCACGGTGCCCGACGACCTGAAGATCATCCTGGTGAGCGCGTTCGACGAGACGCAGACGAACGACACCTGCGCCCCGTGCCACGCGAAGGTGATCCAGCTCACCGCCGACTTCACGCCGGGAGACGCGTACTTCGACCACTTCGACCTGACCTGCCTGGAGGACCTCGACTTCTACCCGGACGGCCGCGACCTCGGCGAGAACTACACCTTCACGCTCTGGCGCATGAGCCCGTGCGCGAAGTCGGGGCAGCTCGACTGCGTCCACTGCCACACGTCGAGCGGCCGTACGCGGTTCACGGGCGAGCAATCGAATTCCCTCTGCCTGCCGTGCCACGAGGACCACGTCGCGGACGCCGCCGCGCACTCGCACCATCCGGCCGACTCGGAGGGGAGCCGCTGCGTCTCCTGCCACATGCCGATGACCGAGTTCGCGCGCATGCGCCGCAGCGACCACTCCCTGCGGCCCCCCGCACCGTCGCTCACGCTGGCCTTCGACTCGCCCAACGCGTGCAACCTCTGCCACGCGGACGAGACCCCCGAGTGGGCCGACGAGCACGTCCGCCAGTGGCGCGAGCGCGACTACCAGGCGCCGATCCTCCGTGCGGCCCGCCTCGTCGCCGACGCGCGGGAGGCCGACTGGAAGCGTCTCGACGACGTGCTCGCGTACGTGCAGGACGGGGAGAACGACGAGGTCGTCCGGACGACCCTGATCCGGTTGCTCGCACAGACCGGAGACCCGCGCAAGGTGCCCGTCTTCCTCGCGGTACTCGGTGATCCCTCGCCGCTCGTCCGGTCCGCCGCGGCCTCGGGTCTCCAGGGGGGGATGACGCCCGAGGTGATCGCCGCGCTCCTGGAGGCGACGGCGGATCCGGTGCGGCTCGTCCGCGTCCGGGCCGCGGGGGCGCTCAGCGGGCTGCCCCCGGGGGACCTCCCGGCGCAGGTCCGCACGCACCTCGAGCAGGCGACCGCGGAGATGGAGGCGGCGCTGACGGTCCGGCCCGACGCGTGGACCACCTACTACAACCTCGGCAACCTCCACGCACAGCGCGGCGAGCACGAGCAGGCGTTTGCCGCCTTCGCGCGCGCGTCGCGCCTCCGGCCCGACGTCGAGGCGCCCTGGGTGAACGCCGCCATGCTGCACGCCCGGCTCGGGCAGCTGGGGCTGGCGGAGAACGCGCTCCGCGCTGCGCTCGAGGCCGAACCGGAGAGCGCGGCGGCCAACTTCAACCTGGGGCTGCTCCTCGCCGAGAAGGAGCGCCCGCGGGAGGCGCGCGAGAGGCTCCGTGCCGCCCTCGAGGCCGATCCGGAGCTGGCGCCCGCGGCCTACAACCTGGCCGGTCTGCTCGGTGACGACGGTGCCGAGGAGGCCCTGGACCTCTACCGCCGCGCCTGGGAGGCGATGCCCGAGCAGGCGCGGTACGCCTTCGCCTACGGCTGGGCGCTCCACCGTGCGGAGGCCGACGACGAAGCGCTCCGGGTGCTGGGCGACGCCCTGGGCCGGGGCGTGGTGAGCGCCGACGTGTACGGCCTCCTCGTCGCCGTCTACGAGGCGAAGCAGGACGCCGGTGCCGTGCAGGCCGTCCTGAAGCGAGCGGCCTCCGATCCGCGGCTGTCGCCCCGGGAGCGCGCGGCCTTCGCCGCGCGCCTGCGGGGGGCGAGGTGACCCCCAGGTGACCCTGGGAGGTCACGGTGGACGGGAACTCCAGGGAGGCTCCCCATGCCGCGACCGCTCCTCGCCGTTTTCCTGGCCACCGCCCTGCTGGCGATTGCCGGCGTTCCCGCGTGGGCCGACGCGCTCGATGACGAGTACGCAGCGATGCGGGAAGCTCCCGACGCCGACCGGGATTTCGTCAGTTGCCGGCTGGACCGCGGCGCCGTCCGCGAGATCCGTACGGGCGGCCCGTGCGCAATCCCCTGCGGGCCGGTATGCGAGCCCGCCTGTCCGCCCAAGTGCTGGGAGTGGCGCGTTGCCCTGTTGGGGTGGCTACCCGGCCTCGACGGCACCACCGTCCTCGGCGGTGTGGAGAGCGACGTCGACTTCGCCTGGACCGACTGGTTCGACCAGCTCGAGAACATCGACTTCGCCCTGCAG
>JAUXCH010000077.1 GCA_030618975.1 Planctomycetia bacterium | reverse complement strand
GAGGACGAGCACTTCTACGTGGACCTCGTTTTCTACAATACCATCCTGAAGTGCTTTCTCTTGATCGACCTCAAAATCGGCAAGCTGAGCCACCAGGACATCGGGCAGATGGACGGCTACGTCCGGCTCTTCGATGACCAGTGCACCACCGAAGACGACAATCCGACCATCGGTTTGATCCTGTGCGCTCGGAAGAACGAGGCGATCGCCCGGTACTCCGTGCTCAACGAGAGCAAGCAGATCTTCGCAGCCCGCTACCTGCAAGTCCTGCCGACGGAAGAGGAGTTGCGGCGTGAACTGGAGCGCGAGCGGTGCCTGCTGGAGCTCCAAGGGGGCATCGGCGAGGAACCCGAGGGTGAATGATCGCCCGACGACCAGTGCGCGACGAGACGTTCGGACAGGGTCGTCTTGCCCGAGTCGGACGGGCCCAGGAGGGACAGCAGCACGGGGCGCGTGGCGTTCGGCATGGCCCGCATTCCTACCAGAACGCTCGCGCTCCGCACCGGGAGGCCGCACCGGGAGATGCCCGCGATCCCCACCCGTCGTTGCGCCCCTGCTACCATCTGCCACCCGTTCGGAGGCGCTACCGACCTTGCGACCCATGCGTGACCCGCTGGCCTGGGTGCCCATCCGTCTGAAGCTGCCCCTGGGGTTCCTCCTGGTCTGCGTCGTCGCGTTCGGCGTGGGGGGCGTGGTCCTCACCCGGACGGCCGGGAACGCGCTCGAGACCGAGATCCGACAGCGCCTGGACGAGCAGGCGCGCGCGACGGCCCTGACCGTCGAGCGGCACCTCGACCTGCAAGGCCGGCGCGTGGAGGACTTCGCCTCGGACGGCTACATCCGCGTGCAGGCCGAGGCCCTGGCCACGGCGCCCGACGAGGCGATCGAGGCGGGACTGAAGCGTCACCTGGTCGAGAACAAGCTCCCCATCGTGGAGCCGTTCGTCGATGCGGCCGTCGTCGACGTCGAGGGGACGACGCTCCTGGTGGTGAGCGAGCCCCCCGACGTGCACGTCGCTTCGGGCGGCACGAGCTTCAGCCCCCTGCTCGCAGCGACCGACGCACACCCCTACCCGACGTTCGTGATCGCCACCGGGCTGTGGAGTCTCGAGGGCCGGCGTCCGATCGGCAGCCTCCAGATCCTCGTGCGGGCGGACACCTGGGCCGCGGGCGTCCCCGACCTCGCCGCATCCGGGGCGACCCTCACCGACCCCGTCTCCGGCTTCCGATTGCCCGGCCGGGCGCCTGCTCCCGGAGGGCCCGACGAGCAGATCCGCTACGAGATCCCGGTGGCCCGCAACGGCTGGCAGTGCGCCATCGCCGTGAACCGTGCGGAGGCCATGCGGCCGATTCGCGTGCTGAGAGACCGGTACCTCTTGATCGGGCTCGTGCTGCTGGGCGTCGTGGCGTTCGTTCTCTTCTTCCCGATGCGCTTCCTGCTGAAGCCGCTGGCGCACATCGCGGAGGCGGCGCGGCGCATCGCGGACGGGGACTTCCGCGCGCGCGTGACGTCGGAGAGCCACGACGAGATCGGCGATCTGTCGCGTGCGTTCAACATCATGGCCCACGCGGTCGAGGAACGGGCGGGCGAGCTCGAGAGGACGGCCGCGAGGCTGGAGCGCCGCGAACGCGACGTCCGGTTCGAGAGGGACCGGCTGCACGCGGTCATCCGGACCATGGAGGACGGGCTGTTCATCCTCGACGCAGAGGGCGAGGTGCGACTGTCCAACGCGGCGGCGGCGCCGCTTCTCCGCGAGCTTGCGAAGAAGAGGGAGGGTCGCAAGCGGTTCGACTGTGCCGAGGACGGCGAGCGGCCCGAGGACTGCCTGCAGTGCCTCGGCGACGGGGGGCGCAAGAGCCGTTCGTGCATCGTGCCTGCCGGGTCGCGCATCTTCGAGGTCCACGTGACCGCCCTCCCCGCCGACGACGGACGTCCGGCGGGGCGCCTCTGCGTGAGCCGCGACATCACGACGCGCATCGCGGAGGCCGACGGCCAGGCCCACCAGGAGCGGATGGCCGTGCTGGGCGAGGTGGCCGCCGTGATGGCCCACGAGCTCAACAACCCGCTCTCCGCCATCGCCATGTTCGGCCAGATGCTGGAGTCCGAGCTCGAGGAGGGGACGGAGGCGCGCGAGAGCGCCGAGATCATCCGTCGGAACACGGAGGCCTGCCGGAGGAGCATCCAGGGCCTGCTGGACCTGGCGGCCCACGCGACGCCGGAGGCCGATTCCTTCGACGTCCACGGGATGCTGGAGGACGTCGAGCACCTGCTCCGGCCGATCTACCAGCGCGCGGGCGTCGCCCAACGCGTGGTGGCCGAGGCGGAGGATCCGACGGTGTTCGGCGACGAACTGCAGCTGAGGCAGGTGATCGTGAACCTCGTGATGAACGCCGTCCAGGCCATCGACGAGGCGGGAGGCTGCGTGACGGTCGCGACACGCGACGTGGAGGACCAGATCGAGATCGAGGTGCGGGACACGGGACCGGGCATCCCGGCCGACGTGCAGTCCAAGATCTTCGAGCCGTTCTTCACCACGAAGGCTCCGGGGACGGGCACGGGTCTGGGGCTTCCGACCTCGAGACGCATCGTCGAGGCGCACGGGGGAACGCTCGAGGTCGCGAGCACGGGCAGCGAAGGAACCGTCTTTCGACTGCGGCTCCCGCGGGAGGGGAGCGCGTCGTCCTGGCGCACGCAGGTGCGGCTGGCGCGACAGGTCCAGGACGTGACCGTGCCGCCGAAGGCGCGTACGCGGGGGAGCGTCGATGCCCGAGAATGAGCTGCGGGTGCTCGTCGTCGACGACGAGCCGGACGTCCTGCTGGGCCTGACGAAGCTCGCTCGCACCGCAGGCGCCGAAGTGCGGGTCGCGTCGTGCGGCGAGGAGGCGCTCCAGATCCTGTCCGGGTGGACGCCCCATCTCGTGCTCTCGGACATCACGATGGGGGAGATCTCGGGACTCGATCTGCTCGACGAGATCCGACAACGCCTGCCGTTCACGCGCGTGGTGCTGATCACCGGGTTCGGGACGATCGAGTCGGCCGTCGGCGCGATGCACCGAGGGGCGTCGCACTTCATCACGAAGCCGTTCGACAACGAGGAGATCCTGTCCACCATCCGGCGATTCGGCGCGCAGGCGCTCGTGGACGAGCGCATCCGGGACCTGCGCAGCGAGGAGGGCCGGGCCGGGGCGCGGAGCATCCTCGTCGTCGACGCTCGGATGCGGGAGGTCCTGGACCTGGTGGACCAGGTCGCGCCGACCCCCGTGACGGTGCTCATCGAGGGCGAGAGCGGGTCCGGCAAGGAGCTCGTTGCGCGGACGCTTCACGAGCGGAGCCCACGGCGGGGCAAGCCGTTCCTCGCCGTCAACACGGGCGCGCTGCCGGACCCCCTGCTGGAGTCCGAGCTGTTCGGACACGTGCGGGGAGCGTTCACGGGCGCGCTCAGGGACCGCAAGGGGATCTTCGAGCAGGTGCGGGGAGGCACCGTCCTCCTGGACGAGATCGGCCTGATGTCGCCGGCCTTCCAGGGGAAGCTCCTGCGTGTTCTCCAGGAGCGAACCGTGGTGCCGCTCGGCACCAGCCGGAGCGTCCCCGTGGACTTCCGGCTCGTGGCCGCCACGAGTCGGAGCCTCCGGGACGGCATCGCCGAGGCGACGTTCCGCGAGGATCTCTACTACCGCCTGCGGGTCGTCACCATCCACATTCCACCCCTCCGCGAGCGACGCGACGACATCGTGCCGCTGGCCACCCACTTCCTGTCGAAGTACGCCGGCGGCATCCCGTCGGCCGCGGGTGTCACGCCCCTTCTCGCGCCGGCGGCGATCGAGGAGCTCCACCGCCGCGAATGGCCGGGACACGTGCGGGAGCTGGAGAACAGCATGCAGCGGGCCCTCGTGCTCTCGGGCGGCCTCGAGATCCGCCCCGAGCACCTGGGACTCGACGACGAAGAGGGGGGAGTGCCTGGACGGTCCGCGGCCGACCTCTCCTACGAGGAGGGGAAGCACCGGGCGGTCCAGCGCTTCCAGCGCCGTTACGTCGAGAACGCGCTGCAGCGCGCGGGCGGCAACGTGACACGGGCGGCGCAGGTCTGCGGTCTCACGCGCGCGGCACTCCAGCGGATCATGCGCTCGTTGGGCCTCGAGCGAGCCCGGTTCGTGCCGAAGGGCGGGGAGGGCGGCGTCTCCGAGCGCTGACCGGGCGTCGTAGGTGCTGCCGCGCCGCGGCACCCGGCGCACGAGGTGCATACGCGAGACGGCACCGCGCCGCGCCCCGTTCCAGGCCCTGCGACGCCGACGGGGTCGATCGCGGTGCATACGACGGTATGCAACGGGGCGGATCGACGCCGACGTGACGCCTTCGGTGATTCCCGTGTCTACGCGTGGTTACGGCGTCGCTGCGCCTCTTCTCGCGGATCGGGCCCGGGGCGTGGTCCTCATTGGCACGCCATTCCCATGGGACGGCCGACCGAGATTCCCAGGAGGTGAGGCTTGTCCCGATCCACCGCGCGCCCCGCTCGAGCGCTGTCTCGAACGCTTCTCTGGCTCGTCTCGTGCCTCGTGGGGCTGGTCGCCTTCGGCGCCGAGGCCCGCGCCGAGGATCCCGCGACCGACTTCAAGCAGATCTGCTCGAGCTGCCACACGATCGGCGGCGGGGTCCTGACCGGACCCGACCTCCGGGAGGTCTCCAAGCGCCAGAAGCGCGACTGGTTGGTCAACTTCATCGTCGACCCGGGCGCCGTGCTCGACAGCGGCGACCCCTACGCGGCGGATCTCCTGGCTGTTGCCGGACAGCGGATGCCGAACATCCCGGGCATGACCCGGAGCCGGGCCGAAGGGCTGCTCGACCTGATCGAGGCGGAGTCCGTGCACGAGCCGGGGAAGTCGCGCTTCGCCGGCATGCAGATCAGCGACCGGCCGTTCACGGACCGGGACGTGGCCGCGGGACGCGCGATCTTCACCGGCGAGACGTCGCTCGTGGCCGGCGGTACCGCGTGCATCTCCTGCCACACCGTGGGTGGGCTCGGAGGACTCGGCGGAGGGCGGTTGGGCCCCGATCTCACGCGCGTGTTCGAGCGTTACGAGGACCGGCGCAAGCTCGGTGTCTGGCTGAGCGCCCCGGCCACGGAGACGATGCTGCCGACGTTCCGCGAACACCCGCTGGAGCAGGAGGAGATCCTCAGCCTGCTCGCCTACTTCGAGAACGCCATGCAGAAGGAGCAGGAGGACGACGCCCCCAGGGCCCTGGTCCTCGTCCTGCTCGGGGTGGGCGGCGCGATCGGCGCGCTCCTGCTCTTCAACCGCGCCTGGCGCGATCGGTTCACGGGCGTCCGGCGATGTCTCGTGAGGTCGGCCGCGCTGTCGGAGTCCGCACGTACCCCCACCCCCGACGCCTCCGGTCGGGTCTGAGGACGGGAGAGGGAATGGACCGCGACGCGAAGCTTTCCTGGATCCAGGACGAAGTCGATCCCAGCTCCCGGAGCTGGGAGGAGTTCTACCGGAATCGCTGGCAGTACGACAAGGTCGTGCGCTCGACGCACGGCGTGAACTGCACCGGTGGGTGCACGTGGCAGATCCACGTCAAGGACGGGATCGTCACCTGGGAGATGCAGGGACTCGACTACCCGCCGCTGGCGGACGGCATCCCGCCCTACGAGCCCCGAGGCTGCCAGCGCGGCATCTCGTTCTCCTGGTACCTCTACAGCCCGCTGCGCGTGAAGTACCCCTACATCCGCGGCGCCCTGCTCGACCTCTGGAAGGAGGCGCGGGCGAAGCACGTCGACCCGGTGGACGCGTGGACGTGGATGGTCGCCGACGACGAGCGTCGCAAGCGCTGGCAGAAGGCGCGGGGCAAGGGCGGGTTCCGGCGTGCCACCTGGGACGTGGCCCTCGAGATCATGGCCGCGGCGAACGTGCACACGATCAAGGCGCACGGCCCGGACCGCATCGCGGGCTTCTCGCCCATCCCCGCGATGTCGATGATCAGCTACGCAGCCGGGGCCCGCATGCTCCAGCTGATGGGCGGGGTCTCCCTCTCGTTCTACGACTGGTACTGCGACCTGCCCAGCGCCTCGCCCGAAACGTGGGGGGAACAGACGGACGTCAACGAGAGCGCCGACTGGTTCAACGCGAAGCTCCTCGCGGTGATGGGTGCCAACCTCAACATGACGAGGACGCCCGACTGCCACTTCGCGGCCGAGGCGCGCACCAACGGGACGAAGATGTACGTCTTCTCGCCCGACTTCAGCCAGGTGGCGAAGTACGCGGACACGTGGATCAACGTGAACGCGGGGCAGGACGGCGCCTGGTGGATGGCCGTGAACCACGTGCTCCTCAAGGAGTTCCACCACGAGCGTCGCGTGCCCTACTTCCTCGACTACCAGAAGCGGTTCAGCGACGCCCCGTTCCTGGTCGAGCTGCACGAGCAGGGCGGGACCGTTCGCCCGGGGCAGCTGCTCCGATGCAACCGGCTGTCCCGGTACGCGGACGTCGAGAACGGCGAGTGGAAGTTCCTGATGTGGGACGTCCCGACCGACGGCCCGAAGATGCCCATGGGGGCCATGGGTCACCGCTGGGGCGAGACGCAGGGCAAGTGGAACCTCAAGCTCGAAGACGGCGAGGACGGGAGCCCGATCGATCCGCTGCTCACCTTCCTCGCCGACGACGCGGAGACCGCCCTCGTCGAGCTCGACGACTTCGCCGAGGGGCGTTCGATCGAACGTGCCGTTCCCGTCCGGAAGCTCGAGACGGCGGACGGCGAGACGGTCACCGTGACCACCGTCTACGACCTGCTCATGGCGCAGTACGGCGTTCCGCGCGGTCTCGAGGGGGCGTATCCCACGTCCTACGACGACGAGGACGCGCCGTACACCCCCGCTTGGTCGGAGCGTTACACGGGCATCGGCCGCAAGGACCTGATCCAGTTCGCCCGCGAGTGGGGGCGGACGGCCGAGCACACCGACGGCAAGTGCACCATCATCATCGGCGCCGGGATCAACCACTGGTACCACGCCAACCTCATGTACCGGGCGGGCATCCACGCGCTCGTGTTCTGCGGGTGCGTGGGCGTGAACGGCGGCGGACTCGCCCACTACGTCGGGCAGGAGAAGCTCGCGCCCGCCGAGCCGTGGGGGGCGATCGCCCTCGGCAAGGACTGGTACCCCGCCGCGCGGGTCCAGAACGCGCCGTCGTGGCACTACGTGCACACCGACCAGTGGCGCTACGAGAAGGAGTTCACCGACTACCACGCGGTGCCGCCGAATCAGCCCGAGGGCAGCCTGGCGCGCGGCCACACCATGGACGCGCAGGTCCGCGCGGTGCGCAACGGGTGGCTCCCCTTCTACCCGCAGTTCCCGAAGAACCCGCTCGAGCTCGTGCAGGAGGCTGAGAAAGCCGGCGCGGAGTCCGACGCCGAGATCATCGCCTACGTCGTGGACGCGCTGAAGAAGAGGGAGCTTCCGTTCTCGGTGGAGGATCCCGACGCGCCGGAGAACTGGCCGCGGGTCTGGTACATCTGGCGCGGCAACGCGCTCATGTCGAGCAGCAAGGGGCACGAGTACTTCCTCAAGCACTACCCCGGGACCCACCACAACGACATCGCCACGCCCATCGCCCAGGACGCCGTCAAGGAGGTGGTGTGGCACGAGCACGCGCCCCAGGGGAAGATGGACCTCGTCGTCGACCTCAACTTCCGCATGGACACGTCGGCGCTCTACTCCGACATCGTCCTGCCGGCGGCGACCTGGTACGAGAAGGCCGACCTCAACTCGACGGACATGCACAGCTTCATCCACCCCCTTTCGCCGGCGGTGCCGCCGTGCTGGGAGTCGAAGAGCGACTGGCAGATCTTCCAGGCCATCTCGAAGAAGTTCTCCGAGCTCGCGGCGAAGCACTTCCCGGAGCCCGTGAAGGACATCGTGACGTCGGCCCTGGCGCACGACACGCCGGCCGAGATCACCCAGCCGTCGATGAAGGACTGGATCCACGGGGAGGTCGAGCCCATTCCCGGCAAGACGATGCCCGGCATGAAGATCGTCACGCGGGACTACGCGAACCTGTTCAACCAGTACGTGTCCCTCGGACCGATCGTGCGCGAGGCCGGCATCGGCGCCCACGGCACGAGCTACCGGTGCGAGGACTTCTACGACGAGATGGTGGCCACGTGGCCGGTCGAGCACTGGGGCGACAAGACCTACCCCTCCCTCCGCGACGACGTCCAGGTCTGCAATACCATCCTGAACCTGGCAACCGTCACGAACGGCGAGCTCGCCTACCGTTCGTACCAGAACATGGAAGCGAAGACGGGGATGCCCCTGGTGCACCTCGCCGAGAAGAACCGCGGCGTGCGGTGCGACTTCAAGGACCTGCAGGCGCGTCCGAGGCGGTTCATCAACAGCCCCATGTGGTCGGCGCTCATCGAGGAGGGCCGGCCCTACTCGCCGTTCACCTACAACAAGGAGGCCCTGGTTCCCTGGCGGACGCTGACGGGGCGCCAGCACCTCTACCTGGACCACGAGGGCTACCTGCAGTTCGGCGAGCACCTGCCGACCTACAAGCCGAAGCCCCTGCCGACGCAGTACGCGGATCTCCGCATCAGCGAGCCGGAGGGGCCCACGCTGATGCTCAACTACCTGACGCCGCACGGGAAGTGGCACATCCACTCCACCTACGGCGAGAACGAGCGCATGACCACGCTGTCGCGCGGCTGCGACCCGTTCTGGATGAACGACAAGGACGCCGCCGAGCTCGGCATCGACGACAACGACTGGGTCGAGGTGCACAACGACCACGGCGTCGTGGTGACGCGCGCGGCCGTCTCCCTGCGGATCCCTCGCGGGATCTGCATCATCTACCACTCCCCCGAAAGAACGTACGGGGTGCCCCGGTCGCCGCTCCGGAAGGGGCGTCGCGCGGGCGGGCACAACAGCCTGACGCGCACGCGGCTGAAGCCGAACCTGATGGTCGGCGGGTACGGGCAGTTCACCTACCACTTCAACTACTGGGGGCCCACCGGCTGCAACCGGGACACGCACATCCTCGTGCGCAAGCTCCCGGTACTCCAGTGGTGAGGGCTCCAGGGGTGACCCCCCGAAGTTCTCGAGACGAAGCGTAGTACGACGGCGCAGGACGACGGAGACCCCATGGACGTTCGCTCACAGATCTCGATGGTCTTCCACCTCGACAAGTGTCTCGGGTGCCACACGTGCAGCGTCGCCTGCAAGAACGTCTGGACCGACCGAACGGGCACCGAGTACATGTGGTGGAACAACGTGGAGACGAAGCCCGGGACGGGCTACCCCACGAAGTGGGAGCACCAGGGCGAGTACCGTGGGGGCTGGGAGAAGAAGAACGGCAAGCTGCGCCTGAAGTCGACGGGGCGCGGGCGCGTGATCCCGAACATCTTCCACAACCCCTCGCTGCCGAGCCTGGACGACTACTACGAGCCCTGGACCTACAAGTTCCAGGACCTGTTCGACGCGCCCGAGGGCGACGACCAGCCGACCGCCCGCCCGATCTCGAAGATCACGGGCAAACCGATCGACGTCAAGGCCGGCCCCAACTGGGACGACGACCTGGGCGGATCGCCGGTCTACGCGGAGAACGACCCCAATCTCGACGTGCTGACCGACGAAGAGCGGCGCCAGCTCTTCGCCATCGAGCGCATGGTGTTCTTCTACTTCCCCCGCATCTGCAACCACTGCCTCAACCCGGCGTGTGTGGCGTCCTGCCCGTCCGGCGCCCTCTACAAGCGCGGCGAGGACGGCATCGTCCTCATCGACCAGAGCGTCTGCCGTGCCTGGCGCTCCTGCGTCGCCGCGTGTCCGTACAAGAAGAGCTACTTCAACTGGCACACCGGGAAGTCGGAGAAGTGCATCCTGTGCTTCCCGCGGATCGAGACGGGCCAGGCTCCGGCCTGCTTCCACTCGTGCGTCGGCCGCATCCGCTACCTCGGCGTTCTCCTGTACGACGCCGAGCGCATCGAGGCCGTGGCCTCCCTGCCTCCCGAGGAGATGGTCGAGGCCCAGCGCCAGATGATCCTCGACCCGCACGATCCCGCCGTGGTCGAAGCGGCCCGGGAGAACGGAATCCACGATTCCGTCATCGAGTCGGCCCAGAAGTCACCGGTCTACGCCTTCGTGAAGGAATGGGGCCTCGCGCTGCCGCCGCACGTGGAGTTCGGCACGCTCCCCATGCTGTTCTACGTGCCGCCGTTGCTCCCCGTGATGTCGAAGATGCAGGGCGACGTCGTCGTCACGGAGTCGGAGGGTCTCTTCCACGACATCGACCGCGCGCGAGCACCCCTGAACTACCTGGGCCGCCTGTTCGGCGGAGGCAACACGGGCGCCGTGGACTACGCGCTGCGGAAGCAGCTGGCGGTTCGCACGTGGCGCCGGTCCGTGACGGTGGGGGACATCGACCGCGAGGTGGCGCTGAGGATGCTCAGCGAAGCGGACTGCTCGATCGAGCAGGCCGAGGCGATCTACGAGCTCACGGCGCTCTGCACCTTCGAGGAGCGCTTCGTCATCCCACCGTCGCATCGCGAGGAAGCGATCGAGATGCTCGAAGATCCCCTCGAGCACAAGAAGTCGGTCGGGTTCGGGTTCCTCAGCGGACCGAGGAGAGGCCTGTGAACGACCCGGCGGCGACCCCGACGACGACTCGGACGGACGTGCCCCACGACCGCCTCGCGGCCCTGTGGTCCTATCCGGACGAGAACACGGCCGCCAAGGTGGCCGACGCCCGCAGCCTCCTGCGCGGTGATGCGGCCAAGGGCGCCGCGCCCGAGGCGGCGACCCTCCTGGACCCGCTCGTCGCGGCCGTGGAACGTCTCTCCCCCGAGGAGCTCGAGGAGCTCTTCACGCGCACGTTCGACGTCAACCCGGTGTGCACGTTGGAGTGCGGCTGGCACCTGTTCGGCGAGGACTACGCGCGCGGCGAGCTGCTCGTCCGCATGCGCGTGCTGATGCGGTCCCTGGGTGTGGAGGAGTCGGCGGAGCTGCCCGACCACCTCTCGCACGTCCTGCCCGTCCTGGGACGATTGCCCGAGGCCGAGGGGCGGGCGTTCGCCCGCGAGTGGATCGCGCCCGCGATGCGCAAGATGCTCGCAGGGTTCCGGGAATCGGACAACCCGTACCGCGCCGCGCTGCAGGCCGTCCTGCAGTTCCTCGCCGCGCACCACGGTTTCGAAGCAGGCCTCGAAGAAGGGGCGGCAGACGTTTCGACCGCCGCCGCCGGCGGCGGCGCCCCGGTAGAGGAGCGATCCCATGGGTAGCGGCCAGTACGCGCACCTCGATCTCGTGCTCTGGGCCGTGTTCCCGTACGTCGCGATGATCCTGTTCCTGGTGGTGACCATCCAGCGGTACCGCCAGCAGTCCTTCAGCTACTCGAGCCTCTCGTCGCAGTTCCTGGAGAACCGCACGCACTTCTGGGGCATGGTGCCGTTCCACTACGGCCTGCTCGTCGTGCTCCTCGGCCACACGGTCGCG
>JAUXCH010000280.1 GCA_030618975.1 Planctomycetia bacterium | reverse complement strand
CGCCCGTGCGCGAGGGCCCGCCCGCAACCCGGCCGCTCCCCCACCGGCTCGCGCCCGTCGCCGAGGTCGGCGGCGTGCTCTACGTCGACGACAGCAACGCGACGAACCCGACCAGCACGCGCTGCGCGCTCCAGGCGTGCCCCCGCCCCGCCGTCGTCCTCGTCGGCGGCAAGTCCAAGGGCCTCGACGTGGAACCGCTCCTCGACGCCCTCGCCACCCACGCCCGGGCCGTGGTCGGGATCGGGACGACGGGCCCGGAGGTCGTCCGTCTCCTGGCGGGGCGTCTGCCGGCGACCGACGGAGGTTCCACGATGGAGACGGCGGTGCGCGCCGCGGCCGCGATCGCCGGGCCGGGGGACGCGGTCCTGCTTTCGCCGGCCTTCTCCAGCCTGGACCAGTACGCGTCGTTCGTCGTGCGCGGCCGCGCGTTCCAATCCGCGGTGGCGGATCTATAGCCCCATGCGGGGACCCACGGGCCGGCGCTTCGGCCGATCCCGCCCCTGGTGGTAGTCTGCCTCCGACGCATGACGCCGATGCTGTGCCAGTTCTGCGGGAAGAACCCGGCCACCATTCACTTCACCGAGATCAAGGAGGAGGTGAAGCGCGAGCTCCACATCTGCGAGGAGTGCGCGAACGAGAAGGGCCTCGGCAGCACCGGCCCCCTCCCCCCCATGCTCTTCGAGCTGATGCAGGGGGGGCGTCGCGAGTCGACCGACGAGGACCTGAAGTGCCCGCGGTGCGGCATCACCTTCGGAGAGTTTCGGACGAAGGGGCGCTTCGGCTGCCCGCACGACTACGAGATCTTCGCGGAGCCGATGGGCCCCCTCCTCGAGAAGATCCACGGAGCCCGGAGCCACACGGGGCGCCTGCCACGGGGGCGCACGTCGGTCGATACCGCGGTGGCGGACCACCTCCTGCGCCTGCGCCGGGAGCTCAAGGACTCCGTGCGCGCGGAGAACTACGAAGATGCCGCGCGCATCCGCGACGAGATCAAGTCGCTCGAGAGCTCGATGAGCGAAAGCGCCGCGTCCGGCACCGAGGACGCCTAGGGGAGCACCGGAACCGTGGACCTCTCGGATCTCGACCATCGCTGCGGGGAGTGGCTTCGTGGGGAAGGTACGAGCGCCCACGTCGTCATCTCCTCACGCGTCCGGCTCGCCCGGAACCTCGCGGGCTATCCGTTCGCGACGCGCGCCGAGGAGGACCAGCGGGGGGAGATCACGCTGCGGATGCGCGAGGAGTTGAGCGGCATCGCGCTCGGTCCACGGCAGTACTGGGTCGACCTGGCGCAGGCCGAGAAGCTCGAGACCCGGTTCCTCGTGGAGCGCCACCTCATCAGCCGCGAGCTGGAGTCCGGCCGAGGTCCCCGGGGCGTTGCGTTCGGCTCCGACGAAATCTTGAGCGTCATGATCAACGAGGAGGACCACATCCGGATCCAGTCGATCCGCGCGGGCCTCGCCCTGGAGGAGGCGTGGCAGCGCGCCGTCCGGGCGGATCGCGCGCTCGAGAAGCACATGGAGTTCGCTGCGTCGAACCAGTTCGGCTACCTGACGGCCTGCCCGACCAACGTCGGCACGGGCCTGAGGGCGAGCGTGATGCTCCACCTCCCTGCGCTCGTACACCTGAAGCAGATCGAGAAAGTCTTCCACGCCGCCTCGCGCACGGGGCTGACCGTGCGCGGCTTCTACGGCGAGGGCACGATGGCCTCGGGCGACCTGTACCAGATCAGCAACCAGATCACGCTCGGTCACACCGAGGAGGAGATCCTCCAGAGCTTGAGCACCATGCTGCCGCGCATCCTCGAGTACGAGGAGATGTGCCGGGCCGAACTGGCCTCGCGCGGCCAGCTCAAGCTCGAGGACAAGGTCCACCGCGCGCTGGCCATCCTCCGTTCCGCACGCACCCTCACCAGCGAGGAGGCGATGCAGTACCTCTCCTCCGTGCGCCTCGGCCACGTGATGGAGATCCTGAAGGACGTGGACATCCGGAGCCTCAACGAGCTCTTCGTGCTCACGCAGCCGGCCCACCTCCAGAAACTCGAGGGCCGGGCGCTCGATCCCGACGAGCGGGACATCCGCCGCGCCGCCTTCGTACGGTCGACGCTGGTCTAGGTCGCCAAATGGCGAAGAACTACAGTCCCCACCAGCAGCGCATCATCCGCAACTACTACCGGAACCTCGACGGGATCCGGGCGCAGCGGCTCCAGGAGCTCGTGACCGAGCTCTGGCTCGCCGAGACCGAGAAGAAGCGCGAGCGGCTGTGGGCACGCGCGAAGGACCTGCTGGAGAAGGGCGACGCCCCGCCCTCGGAGGTGGCCGGCATCCTCGAGCGCCGGGACGTGGAGGCGCTGGCCCACCTCGTGGGGCGCGAGGCGTAGCGCGCGGATCCGGCGCAAGATTGTCTTCCCGCCGCCCTCCGGGGCTGATTGGATGCGGGCCTTCCGGAGCCCGACCATGCCCGCCACGTTCGACGTCCTGTCCCTGATCCAGCCCAGCGGCGACCTCACGTTGGGCAACTACTTCGGGGCCGTGGCGAACTGGGTGCGCCTCCAGGACGAGCAGCGCTGCCTCTTCGGCATCGTCGACTACCACGCCATGACCGTCCCGTTCCAGCCCTCGAAGCTCCGCCAGAGGACCTGGGACATGGCGATCGATCTGCAGGCCTGCGGGCTCGATCCCGAACGCTGCCTGCTGATCGTCCAGTCCCTCGTTCCCGAGCACACCGAGCTCGCGTGGATCTTCGCGTGCATCACGCCGTACTCGTGGGCCGCGAAGATGACGCAGTTCAAGGACAAGTCCCGGCAGGTCGAGGCGCAGGGCGCGTCCTATTCGGCCGGCCTGCTCCTGTACCCGATCCTGCAGGCCGCCGACATCCTGATGTACAAGGCCGCGCACGTGCCGGTCGGCGGCGACCAGGACCAGCACCTGGAGCTCGCTCGCGACGTCGCACGCGTGTTCAACCGCGAGTACGCCGACATCTTCCCGGAACCGACGCCGCTCCACACGGAGGCGCCGAAGATCCTGTCGCCCGCGGACCCCACGAGGAAGATGAGCAAGTCGCTCGGATCGAAGCACGTGATCGGCGTGTTCGACGACCCCGACGTCATCCGGCGCAAGGTGAAGTCCGCCGTCACGGACACGGGCGACGCGCCCGCCGACGGCGCGCTGAGCCCCGGGGTGGAGGGCCTGCTCACGCTACTCGACGTCTCCGGCTGCGCCGACGAGGCGCAGGGCTTCCGCGAGGAGTACGCGCGGGGCAACCGGCGCTACGCACCGCTCAAGGAAGTGGTCGGCGACGCGCTCGTGGCCCTGACCGACCCGATGCGGGAGCGCCGCGCGGCGCTCCGGGCCGGCCGGAAGGCCGTCAAGCGACAGATGGGGGAGTCCTCCGCCCGGGCCCGGGAGATCGCGCGCGCCACGCTGGCCGAGGTCCGCGAGGCCACGGGGCTGCCGCCGCTTCCGCAGTAGACCCTGCGAGAGTTCTCGAGATGTCGATTCGGACAGGGCCACACCCGCCTGCTCACCGAGCAGGTCGACACTCCGGTACGCCGAAGCGTTCCCCTGGTTCGTGGCGCTTCACGGAGGGAGGCCCCCGATCCGTGCGCGACGCCGTGCAGGAAACCTGCCTGCCGGCGGGGCTCTCCGAGATTCGATGGTGGAGGAGGAGATTGGCCGACCCTGTCACCATGAACCGACCCAGCCGCCAAGGGCGTTTCCCGTCGCCGACGCGCTTCAGCGCCAGGACCAGACCGGGATCCCGCTGGATCTCGTCGATCGTCCTGCGGGGCGACCGCCCGAGGAGGTCCTCCGGTCTGCGCCTGGCCTCCTCGAGCACGTCGAGATCGTCGAGGGTGACGTACGTTCGCTCCCGCAGGCTCGGATGCTCCCGTACGAGGGTGCTCTTCCCGGTCTGGCGCGCTCCCATGACCACGACCACGGGGAGCACGGAGAGCGCCCGATCGACGGGGACGACTGCCGCGCGGGGGAGGAGGCGCTCGGAAGGTGGCTCGGCCCGTCCACTTCGTGAACGATAATCGTTCATGGCGTGAACGATTCCACATCGCCCCCTCAGGGCTTCCCCCAGGACACCGTCAGGTTGGCCGAACCGTTGACCTCCCCCCAGTTGATGAGGAACGGGCTCTGTCAGCGTTCGGCCCAATCCTCAGGACGTGCCCGACGCAATGCGTGCGTGAGCGTGACCGTCGCTGATGCCCCACAAGGGGCATCGGGGGCACCCCTTGACCGAAGTCTCGCCTACCAGATGCTCGAACGGGCCGTCGGCCACGACCCGATCCGCTACCTGGACGTCTGGCGGAAGCGTCGATCGGAGGCTCGAGCCGCATCAGGTCGACACACCCCCGCCACGGAGGGTGTGGATGCGGTTGGGGCAATCCCGGGATTCCTCGAGGTCCACGGCAGACGACGATCACCTCGCCGACCTCGGCAGTCGGGCGGTTCGCGTCGCATGCCCGGAGACGAACCGCGCCCCTCCACGTGGCGCGAGAAGTAGGAGCGGAGCCAGGAAAACGGTGCAGACCTGGAGGACTTGGAACCCTTGTCGATGAGACGCGCCGGCCCCTCGTCCAGGCCGGAAAGGACAGGATGCTCCTGATCCGCGTCCCCGCCTGTCCTGCCCGTCGCGGACGACGCGCCCCACGGCCGGCAGCGTGGCGTTCACCCAGGCCAGGCCGGCGTGGAACCCGGCCCGGGGTTCCGGCATCGGACCTTCGAGGCAGCGCCCGTGGAACGGGCTACCCTGAGGGGTAGCCGGGGACCTCGGTCCTCCCGGCATGACATGTGCGTTGGTAGTGTCGGCGCCCCGACCCGGGGTACCCGACGCGTCGTCCCTTGCCGATGTGGCAGGGGGTGGGGCCGAGGGTGTGTCATCCCGGCCCCAACCCTCCGCCCGGAGGGGGCAGGCGGGGATGGGGCGTCCACAATTCCGGACCGCCCGGAGGAACCATGTTCGATCGATTTACCGACCGCGCCCGCAAGGTGATGGGCCTCGCCCGCCAGGAGGCCCAGCGCTTCAACCACGACTACATCGGCACGGAGCACATCCTCCTCGGCCTGGTGCAGGAGGGATCCGGCGTCGCCGCGTCGGTGCTCAAGAACCTCAACGTCGACCTGAAGAAGATCCGGCACGAGGTCGAGAAGCTCGTCGCGGGCGGCAGCACCATGGTGACGATGGGGCAGCTCCCCTTCACGCCCCGGGCGAAGAAGGTCCTCGAGCTCTCCCTCGAGGAGGCCAGCAACCTCGGCCACACCTACATCGGCACCGAGCACCTCCTCCTCGGGCTCATCCGCGAGGACGAGGGCATCGCCGCCCAGGTGCTCAGGAACCTGAAGGTGAAGCTCGAGGACGTCCGCGACGAGGTGCTCGAGCTCCTCGGCGCCGAGCCCTCCGACCAGGACAGCGGCGAGGAAGGCGCAGAGATGGGAGCCGGCGGGGCCGCGCCCGCGAGCGGCAAGTCCAAGACGCCCGCCCTCGACGCGTTCGGCCGCGACCTCACGGAGTACGCCCGCGAGGACAAGCTCGACCCCGTGATCGGCCGCCAGCAGGAGATCGAGCGCGTCATCCAGGTGCTGAGTCGCCGCACGAAGAACAACCCGGTGCTGCTCGGCGAGGCCGGCGTGGGCAAGACGGCCATCGTCGAGGGGCTCGCGCAGTCCGTCATTTCCGGCGACATCCCCGAGATCCTCAGCGGACGCCGCATCGTCGTGCTCGACCTCGCCATGATGGTCGCGGGCACGAAATACCGCGGCCAGTTCGAGGAGCGCATCAAGGCCGTCATGACGGAGGTGCGCCGTTCGAAGAACGTCATCCTCTTCATCGACGAGTTGCACACCCTCGTGGGCGCGGGCGGCGCCGAGGGCGCGATCGACGCCTCCAACGTCCTCAAGCCGGCCCTGTCCCGCGGCGAGGTGCAGTGCATCGGCGCAACCACCCTCGACGAATACCGCAAGTACATCGAGAAGGACGGCGCGCTCGAACGCCGCTTCCAGACGGTGATGGTGAACCCGCCGAACAAGGACGAGGCCTACGCGATCCTGCTCGGCCTCCGTGAAAAGTACGAGGCCCACCACCGGATCAAGTACACGAACGAGGCGCTCCGCGCGGCCGTGGACCTGTCGTCGCGCTACATCAACGGGCACTTCCTCCCCGACAAGGCCATCGACGTGATGGACGAGGCCGGTGCCCGGCTCCGCCTGCAGTCGATGACGCATCCGCCGGATCTCAAGCACATCGAGCAGGAGATCGAGAAGCTCGAGCGCGAGAAGGAGGAGGCGGTCGGCGCCCAGGACTTCGAGCGCGCGGCCCAGCTGCGCGACCAGGCCCAGAAGGTCCGTCGCAAGAAGGACCAGCTTCTCCGCGAGTGGCGCGAGGAGACCCAGCAGACGGCCGGCGTCGCCGACGAGGACCTGATCCGCGAGACCGTGTCCAACATGACCGGCGTGCCGCTCACCCGGCTCGAGAAGGCCGAGGCCGAGCGTCTCCTCAAGATGGAGGACGAGCTCCACCACACGGTCATCAGCCAGGACGACGCCATCAAGGCGATCGCGAAGGCTCTCCGGCGCAGCCGCAGCGGCCTCAAGGACCCGCGGCGCCCGATGGGCTCCTTCATCTTCCTCGGTCCCACCGGTGTCGGGAAGACGCACCTCTCCAAGGCCCTGGCCAAGTTCATGTTCGGGGACGAAGAGGCGCTCATCCAGATCGACATGTCGGAGTACATGGAGAAGCACACCGTGAGCCGCCTCGTCG
>JAUXCH010000222.1 GCA_030618975.1 Planctomycetia bacterium | reverse complement strand
TGGATCATGTCGCGGTGGTGGCCGCCGTCGTACTTCCAGAACTCGACGGCATTCATGCCCCCGCCGGCCCCCGTGATGCACTCCACGAGCCCGGCGTGGTAGCCCTCGAGGGCGGCGCGCTCCTTCTTCGTCTTGCGCCCCTCCACCGGACTCCGATGGGAGAAGTACCCCATCTTCGTCATCTCCTCGGAGTGCTTGAAGGCGGTCCGCGCGAGCTTCTCGTTGTGGACCACGGGGGAGATCCCGAGAGCCCGGCGATACCCGTTGATCCCCTGCATCCCGATGAGGGCGGTCTTCTCCATGCCGAACGGGCGAGCGTCGTTGAAGGCCGCCACCTCCCCGCAGTACGCGTGGAAGAGGCAGAGCGTGCGCCAGCCGGGCGTGAGTCCGGCGTACGCCTCCGCCGCGGCCTGGAAGTCGCCGAGCGCCAGGTCGAGGAACTGGACCGCCAGGGGATCCACCCGCGGTTCCTCGAGACCGGCGCGCATCGACTCCGGCAGCTCGGCGAGAACGCGCCGGAAGGCCGCTCGAGCCTCGGCGTACTTGTTCCTCAGCGCCTGCGCCTTCTTCGGCGTGAGGCTCCCGACGGGGCGGACGGCGCGGTCGAGCAGCCGCTCGAGGCCGCGCCAGGCCTTGCGGGCCTCGTCGCCGCGGCGCTTCGCCGGGCCGTAGCCCTCCATCGGCCCGGTGACCACGCGCTCGCCGGGATCGGGAAACGCCTCCTCGTCGAAGAGCCAGGCGTTGGCGCGGTCCCGGGCCTCCTCCCAGGCGAGGCGCTTCCTCTCGTGCCGCGTCCCATCGCCCACCTTGCCGGCGAGTGCGTCGTAGCGCTTGACCGCCCGGATGAGGTCCTTCCGGCGCGTCTCGGCCATCTTCTGCAGGACCTCGTGGAGCTGTTCCCGCTCCTCCGGCGTCCCGGCCCTCAGGGCGTCGATCGCCGCCTTCCATGCGACGGGGTCCGTGTCCCGCCGCACCTCGGCGAAGAGGCGACGCGTCCGCTCCGGCCCGTCCTCGGCGCGCACCCTGGGCACGACGGGCACGAGGACCAGCACGAGGAGGATGGCGAGTGCTCTTCCCACGGCGTCGAAGGTAGCAGAACACATGCCGGGCGCTCGGTGCTTGCCTCCGTGGCGGGGCGCCGCGTACAAGATCTTGCGTGATCCGATCGAGTGCCTGGTGTGTGGTCCTGCTCGCCCTGCCGAGCCTCTTCGCACTCACCGCGTGCGCCGGACGCCGGCCGTGCCGCCCGCCGTGCCACCGGCCATGCCACGGGCCGCCGACGGGGCCGCTCGGCTACACTCCCCTGCTCACGACGATCGCTGGGGACGACGCGGAGGCGCGCTACCGCGCGACGCGGGAGCTGCGCCGGCACGACAGCCGGGTGGTGAAGGCGAGGCTGCGGAACCTCCTCGGGCACGACGAGGTCCTCACGCAGAACGCGGCCGCACGGGCCCTGGTCGCACTCGGCGAGGACGACGCGGCCGGCACCCTGATCGCCAACCTCCACCGCGACCGGCGCACCTACCAGGTGACGGACGCCATCTACCACCTGCGGGCCCTCTACGAGACCGACCGGGGGTACGACCCCAACAAGGGCTACCGACACCAGACCGAGGCGCAGGAGCGCTGGTGGGCGTGGTGGGAGGCCCGCGGCTCCGTCCGGTCACCCGAGGTCGCCGACACGGACGCCGCGAAGCACGCGCTCCGCTACGCCGATCTCGCCCCCCGCATCGCGCTCTACGTCGCGGCCCCCTCGGGCGACGACCCCGACGCCTGGGTGAAGGCGGCCGCGCTCTGGAAGGACCTCGGCGCACTCGCACCGTCGCGGGAGCCGGCGCACGTGGCCCTGGTGGCCGACGGCTTCGGCGCGCTGGCCGGGCGCTGGCCGGACCAGGCGCCGCTGTGGAACAACCACGCGCTCGCCTCGCTCAACGACGGGCGCACCGACGACGCGGAGCGCGCCTACGGGAAGGCGCTCGCGCTCCTGCCGGACGACGCCTACCTCCACAACGACTACGGCATCCTGCTGGAGGGTCTGGGGCGGCTCGGCGAGGCCCAGGCGCAGTACCGAGAGGCGATCCGGTTGGACCCGGAGGACGACGTGTGGCGCGCGAACCTCGGCGACGTCCTGGCTGCACAGGGCCGCGTCGGGGAGGCGATCGCCGCGTACCGCGAGGCGGAACGCCTCGCGCCCGAGAAGTGGCACACCCACCGGCTGTGGATCGGCCGACTCGAGGGGCGGCGCTGATCGCCGTGGCGGTGGCGCCGCTCGAAGTCATCGTGATCGTCTTCGGCGTCCTGTCGATGGACAACGCTGTCCTGTCCGCGTCGATCTTCGTCGTTGTCCTGCTCGTTTCCGGAGCGATCCTGCGGACGCGGTCGCCGGAGGAATCGCTGCCGGCTCACTCCACGCGGATCCTGCATGTCGATCGTGCCCCTCGCGGTGGCCTTCGAGCGGAAGGCGAGCTTCCACACTCCGTGGGAACATGACTGCTTTCTCCACGATCCGCCTTCCTCGCCCACGATCGGGGCTTCCTTGTGTAGGGTGTGTTGGAGCGTGGAACCCCATGAAGAGGAGGAGCCATGAGCAAGGCCTGGGTGATGGTTGTCCTGGCGCTCGCGGTGATCGCCGTCGGCGTGTTCCTGGCATTCCGCGGCGCACACTACCTGGAGGATCCCGAGTTCTTCGATCGGGACGGCGCCGAGGCCTCTCCGGATCCTGAGGTCGAACCGGGGACGGAGGATCCGGCGTCCGGATCCAGAACCCGTGAACGGCGGCCCACCTTGTTCGGCCGCGCGCACGTGCGGATCGGGGTGGGCGACGCCATCGGTCGCCTCATGGACTTCGTCACGAAAGAGCCCGTCGCGGGCGCGACCCTCCTCCTTTCGGGGACCGGCTACGGCGGCGAGAAGGTCGCCATCGCGGCGGTGAGCGGCAAGGACGGTCGCTTCCAGCTGCAGTCGATCCCCGCAGGACAGGACCTCGAGCTCGTGGTCGTGGTGGGAGACGCGAGCGCACGTACGCTCACGGGGCTCGTCGTCGCCACGCAGAGGGTCGAGGATCTCGGGACGATCTGGCTGGGCGACGCGGGCACGCTCGAGGGGCGCGTCCTGGGGATGAACGGGAAGGGCATTCGCGGTGCCGACGTCCACGTGCTCCAGGGCAAGTTCTCACAAGGGATGATGATGGAGGACGTCTTCGGTTTCCTGTCGAAGTTGGACCGCGATCCCGTCCCCGTCGCGAGAGGCGAGAGCGATGCCGCCGGGCGCTTCCGGATCGAGGGCGTACCGCCCGGCCCCATCACGGTGGTCGCTCGTGTGCCGAACCACCACCATGCGATCAAGACCGCCGCGATGACGAAGGACGGCGCGGTCGGAGGCCCGATCGAGTTGCGCGTCACCAAGGCGGAGCCCCTCGTCGGACGCGTCGTCACGGAGGACGGCCGTGGTTTCGCAGGTGCCCGCATCGCATTCTTGGACCAGGAGGACGATGAGAGCGGCTTTCTTGGGAGGCGGTTCGTGGAGACGTCATCGGACGGCTCGTTCCGAGTCGATTCCCCACCGCCTGCTCGTGAGCTGGTCGCCATCGTGGCGGCGGAGGGCTACCCGACCCTGTTCTCGGAGGTGAGCAGCGATCGCAGCGAGCTCGAGTTCACGCTCGTCGGTGGATCCCGCGTCACACTGCGATTCGTGCACGACGACAGTGGGGATCCGATCCCCAATGCGTCGATCGTCGCGATGCTGACCGAGAGCGAGAGCATGGGAAACAGCGGGACGTTCCTGACCGGCCTGACGGATGCCTCCGGGCAGATCGAGCTCGCCGCGCGGCCGGGCTTCGTGAACATGCTCATGTTCCAGCACGCCGAGCATGGATCGAGCATGTACAGCCCGCAGTTCGCGGCGTTCGGGGGCGGTGCGGATATGGCGTTGAAGGGGCCGGCGAAGCTCGAGATCCAGGCAGGTGACAATGCAGCAGAGTTTCGGAAACCTCGCGGCGTGGTCGTGCAGGGGATCGTCGCGGACGAGGTAGGGCGTCCGGTGGAGGGGGCCACGGTGACATCCTCCGGCGGGATGTTCGGAATCGGGATGGGTACCAAGGCGCTGACGGACGAGACAGGCGCCTACCGGCTCGTGGCCCCGGCCATGGAGCCCCTGATGGTCGTCGTCCAGGCCTCCGGATTCGTGCAGGACTCCAAGACCAGGAAGGCGCCGTTCGTCGCAGGTGCCGTCGAGATCGAACACCACGTGACGCTGCTCCAGGCTGCGCGCGTGGAGGGCAAGGTCGTGGGGCGGGCGGGTGGACCCGCCGCCGGCATCGAAGTACGGATCCGCGTGGTGAAGGGGAAGGAGGAGGAGCAGCGCGGCGTCTGGGTCCCCGAGGTGACCGGGAGCGCGGGGAGCACGGAGACCGCCGTCACCGACACCCAAGGACGTTTCTCGATCGAGGACGTGGCTCCGGGGAGCGAGTACTACCTGATCGGCCGCGGCGAGGGGTACGTCGTCACGAACTCCGAGCGCTTCCCGGTGGAGAAGGGCGGGCACACGGTGCGCGCCCCGCTCCTGAAGCTCGAGCAGGGCGTCGCCGTCAAGGTGGAGGTACGCGATCCCTACGGCGACGTCGTGAGCGGAGCATTCGTCGACGTGAAGATCGAGCCCACGAAGAAGCTGTATTGGAACGAGAACTGGCGGTGGCGGCCCTACGCGAAGCTCATGACGAACGCGAGCGGCGTGGTCGAAGCCAAGGACCTTCCCGATGGCAAGGTCACGTTCACTGCGCGCGCGGACGGTTCGGCACCCGCCCGCACGGAGATGGAGGTGAGCGCCGCGTCGCCCCCGACCGCGCCGGTCGTCGTGCGGCTACGTCCTGCGATCACGGTCAGCGGCACGGTCGTCGACCAGCACGGCGACGCGGTGAAAGACGGGAACATCTCGGTCAACCTGGCCCCCGGCTTCCGTTCTCAGGGCGTCGGTGAGACGCCCGACTGGGTCCCGCACCAGAGCACATGGACGGATCGCCACGGACGCTTCGAGATTCGGGGCGTCCCCGCCGGCGTCTCGATTTCCGCAAGCTTCCATGCCGAGGGCTACCGCCGCAAGTCCATCACGATCGAGGACCGCCCCGACGGCTTGCAGTTCGTGGTCCACAAGATCGACCCCGAGGCCTTCGAGCGTCAGCAAGTGCTGCAGGGCGAGCTGATGACCCTCTACGGGAGAATGCAGAGCGTGGAGGACGAGTCGGAACGTGAGGCTCTCATGCGGGAGATCCAGGAGATCCAGGAGGAGATCCGCAACTTGAGCGGCGAACAAGGCGCGATCCGTGAGCTCGTGGAGGAGCCGATCGTCGAGGATCGGTGACGCTCCACCTCCCGGGTCGCTGCCCCCCCCGCCTCCGCCGCAGCCGGACACGACCCGCACGAGTAGGGGGAGTGCCGTAGACGTGGTGCGTGTCGTGTTCCGCGCGCGCATGGTGCCTCCCCCCCGGGACGCGGAGCGACACCCGCCGGCGTGTGATTCGCACTCCGCCGGCACGCGAGCCGTCGTGCGGCGGGTACGAGCGAACGCGCCTGCGACACGTCGTCGACTCGCTCCGCCGGGCGAAGCGTCGTGTCGGGAGGCGCGAAGGGGCGCACGCGGCGTAGTGGGCGGCGCTCCTGCGCGACCGGCGGCGTCGTATCCGCTAGCGCCCCTGGATCCTGCGCAGCGCACGGGCCGCCACGTAGCGGATCGTGGGGTCGCCGTTGGCCGCCAGCCGTTCCAGCAGCGGGACGGCCTCCGCCGCCGGCGGGCCGATCACACCGAGCACGTCGGCCAGGCGCAGGCGTCCCGCGCCCGCATCGAATCTCGGACCGTGCTGGATCAGCAAGCCGACCACGTCGCCGGGTCTCGCGTCGTCCGGGCCCCCGTCGCCTCCGCCCTGGGTCAGGGTGCGCTGCCACGCAGCCTCCGCCCCCTCGAGGCCCTTCACGAGCCAGGGCACGGCGACCGCAGCGTCCTCCCCGAGCGAGGCGAGCACCCCGAGCAGGTCCGTCCCCAGCCGGCCCAACTCCGCACCGCCCGCGGCGTTGCCCCGGGCGCCGAGGATCGCCTCGGCCAGCTGTTTCCTTCGTAGCGGATCGAGGCTCGAGGCGGTGCGACGGAGCGCGGCGAGGAGAGCCTGCCTCTCGTCCCGGTTCAGCCCCTTCGGAGGTCCGTCTCGGAGCCGCTCGAGCCCATCCAGCAGACCTTCGAAGCTCGTGTCGCCAAACGTCAGCTCGCGCAGGGGCTCGGGCTCGAAGTCGTCGGCATCCCCCTCGCGAGCCTCGGCTCCCCAGGTGACGAGCATGATGGACGCGAGCGCGGCGAGCTCCGGGTTCTCGTCGTCACACAGGGCGAGCAGTGCGGTGGGGACCTCTCGGACGTCCGACGGCCCCACGGCCAACAGGCCCGCGAAGGCGCAGGCCGCGGAGGCCGTCCCGGGCCACTTGGGGTCGTCGATGCCCAGGGCCTGATGCGTCCCGGCGTCGGCGCAGTAGCCGAGAAACGCGAGATGGTCGCGGTTCGCCTGGTTGAGAGGGAGCCAGGCGTGGCGGCTCACCCCCATGCCCATCCCCATGGCGACGATCCCCCCTCGCGGCTCCTGCTTCATGTACCCCGCGAAGTCCCTGGGCGTGACCTTGGCGCCGAGACTCCGGATCTCGGCAATCACGCGGAGGAGCCCCCGACGCTCGGGGTCTTCCTCGTCGTGGAGGAAGGCGAGGATCGGATCCACGGCGCGCAGGCCGAGTCTCTCGAGGCTCGCGGCGGTCGCCTCTCGGACGCCGGGGGCCTCGTCGTCCAGGGCCTCCGCCAGGACCGGGACGCTTCGGGCTCCCTCGGGCCAGGCGTCGCCGAGGGCCCGCGCCGCCCGCGCGCGCACGGCCGCGTCGTCGTCTGCCAGCTCCGCCAACCGGATCGAGACCTCGCCGTACGTGACGCCTCCGTCTGAGGTCTCGGACGCCTCATCGCCGCAACTGCCGGCGAGCAGGACCAGGGCGATCATGCCCGCGTACGCCATCCGTCGCATGGGATCTCCTCCCGCCACTCGCAGGGGACGGACGTAGCGTACGCAGGCCCGATCCGTGGGGACAGGCCCTACCGCACGAGCAGGTGCGCGAGCGCGTCGTCGATCATCTCGGGCAGGACGCGGTGGCCGCAGGCGTACTCGCGGTGTTCGACGGCCACGCCGCCATCGATCAGCTCCTGCACGCAGTGGGCGGCAGGTTCGGGCTTCACGGACCGGTCGCGAACGCCGTGTCCGGAAAAGAGACGGAGGTCGCGGACGCGGCTGAAGTCGCCGTCGAGCAGCTCCGTCTTGAAGCGCGAGCCGAGGATGGCCGCGCCCGCGAAGCGCTCGGGCCAGAGGAGGGCCATCGAGCCGGCGAGGTAGCCGCCCTGGCTGAAGCCCAGGAGGTAGACCTCCTCGCGCTCGACCTCGGTCTCGCGCAGCGCGCGGTCGAGGAGCTCGAGGACCCACCCGCCCGTCTCGCGCAGGCTCTCGGCAAACGCCGCGCGGTCGCCGGTGTACTCGTACCAGGAGTACCC